>JBMCFZ010000001.1:0-26851 GCA_048620055.1 archaeon
GTATCAGACAACTGAAAAAGTTCTAAAGGAAATATCAAAAGGGCACGGAGAATTATCAAAAGAATTTAAGAAAACATATAAAGAAATAGAAACCGGGGAAACAGTGAAAAAAGCATTGAAAAACATGGGAGAAAGAACAGATTCAAAACTCGTTAAAAGAGCAACACAGGTTCTTATAAATGGACATGAATCGGGTTCAAATTTATCAAAAGCACTGGAAGAAACCGCTGAAGAAGCAAAAAAACTACATGAGATAAAGAGGAAAAGAAAATTAAGTACGACAATAGAGAAATACACTTTGTTATTAGCTGGAGGATTAGTAGTGCCATTTATACTCGGAACACTAACTTCAGTAATAGGTTCATTAGAATTAGGAACAATAACACATTTAAGCATAGGAGTATCGGAAGAAATAAGAGAACAGATAAAAAATAACGCTGTAAAAGGAAATCAAATATACATAGCAATATACTCTGTAATAGCTTCCTTATTTGTATCCTATCAAGAAAAAGAAATGGAAAAAGCATTGATATACATAGTAATACTTCTACCCACTGCTCTAGCAATATTTAACATTTCAAAAACAGTTAACATTCTAGAAATCCTATAAAAACGCAGTAAACGTAGAAAATGAGATAAACCAAAACCTTAAATATCTCACCTTATTCCTATATACCTGAAGAAATAAAGCTAATAAACAAATAAAGAGAAAAAACAGAGAAGATTAAAATGGTTAAAATAAAGCTCAAAAAAGATGCAAATCTTAAAGGAACAACAATGATAGAAGGATTTTCCGGAGGAACAGGGCTAGTAGGAACAATAGCAGCTAATTACATAATAGAAAAAGAAAAAATGGATCCAGTAGGACACATAGAATCAAATAGATTCCCACCAGTAACCCATATACACGAAGGAAGACCACAGCATCCGATTAGAATTTATAAACACCCTGATAAAAACATCTGTATATTGATAGGAGAGTTAATAATTCCAAGTGAAATTACACAGGAACTATCGAACAAAATATTGAATTTCGCGGAAGAACAAGAAATAGAGAAAATAATATCAATTGGAGGGATGAGGAAAACAACAGGAGAAAAAAACAGTGAAAAAGTATATGGAATAACTTCAAAGAAAGAACTAAAGAAAGAACTGGAGGAACTAGATGTAGAATTAATAAAAGAAGGAATCGCGATGGGAGTATCAGGAGTAATACTTGCAAAAGCAGCAGAAAAACAATACCCCGCAATAAGCTTGCTTGCGGAATCAAGAAGAAACCTACCGGACCCAGAAGCGGCTGCAGAGATAGTGAAAAAGATAAATAAGATATTTGAAACAGATATAGATACCGATGAATTAAAAGAAAAGGCAAAAGACATAGAACAAAAGACAAAGAAATTAGTAAAAAGGGTTAAAAAAGCACAGAAGAGATACAAAGAGTCGGAAGAAAAACCAATATCCCCCATGTATGGATAATTAAAAAGAGGTGGTTAAAATGAAGACCTTAATAGGAATTTTAGATGAAAGTATGAGAGACCTAAAAGAAAATGAAATTAAGACACTTGAACTAGTCACACCAGATAACGTAACAACTGCGGAGAATCTCGAAAGAAAAGAAGAAGTATTCATAACATCAGCCGGAAAAAGAGATGCAAAACCAGGTACAAAAGGAATCATAGCGGAAGTAAAGCATAAGAAAAGATTCTATAACAAAATAGGGTCATTATTTGATGAAAAAGAAGCATTAACTGTTAGAATACAATTAGAGTACTTGGAAGAAGCGGAAGCAAAAGACGTAATGATAGAAGATAGAGGACTGGAAACAGAAATAGAAAAACACTTCCTATTTGGATAAAAAGAAATATGAAGAGATCTTAAAGTGTCCACCAAATAAGTTAAATACTTTAAGTCAATAAAGGTACATGGGAATTAAGATGGAAATAGATAACCGTGAATTTCATAAATTATTAGTTCCAAGACCAGTTCTATTAGTAACAACTATGAGTAAAAGGGGAAGAGCAGATGTATCTCCATTTTCCTTCACGGGACCAATATCCTTTGAACCTCCTTTATTGATGCTCTCAGTGGGAACAGATAAACACAGTTACTGGAGCATAGTTCAAAAAGAAGAATTTGTAGTTAATATTCCAAATGAAGAAATGTTGGAGAAAGTATGGATAGCAGGAGGAGATTGGGAAGAAGAGAAGTCAAAGATAGAAAAAGCAGAGTTAAAAACCGAGGAAAGTGACTTAATTGGGCCGCCACTACTATCCGAATGCCCAGTTAACATGGAATGTATAGTTAAAGATGCTAAGAAAATAGGTGACCATATACAAGTTATAGGGGAAATTAAAAAGATACATGTAGATGAAGAAGTAATAGATGACGATGGAAACTTAAAGGTAGATATAGTTAGACCGCCACTACATATATCTGGTGCAAAATTCGCTTTCCCATATGTAACTAAAAAAGCAGGTAAAGAATAATATCTTATTCTAGGTTTATCTTAAAGTTTATCTTTCTGAACAATTATCTGTTTATTACAATGAGGACATTCATATATTATAAATTCCCCTTGAGATTTTATCTTCTCAGCACAGTTAGTACAAGAACCTTCACCACAACTTGGACAATAAATAACAGTTGTATTCAGTGAACCACAATTAGGACAACCTTTATCTTTCTTAGATTCTTTTCCTGATTCCTCTAAATCCTCTTCTAATAACTCTGATTCATCTTCTTCATCCACATCTTCTCCGAGAAGTGATTCTACTTCTGTTTCTCCATCAGAATCATCGTCTAAGTCACCTATATCTAGAGGTGGCAAATCATCAAACGATTTTCCAGAAACGCTTTCTCCTGAACTTTCTAAGCTTTCTTCTGATCTTCTTTCTCTTCCTTTTCTACTTTTTCTGCTTTTCTTACTTCTTTTACCTCTATATCTCTTGTACCTACTTCTACCTTTACTCTTTGAACTATCTTTAGATTTCTTCTTCTTAAATATACTTGTTATTTTACCTAAACCTGATTTTTTCTCCTTTTCCTCCTCTTTTTCATCTTCACTCCCCCTACGTTTTAAGTATCTTTTTCTAGCTTCTCCACTAGATTTCTCTCTTTCTCTTCTCTCTCTAATAACTTTTTTTAATTTCTTCTTCTCTTCTTCAGGCTTTATCTCAGGTTCTTCTTCAACCTCTTCTTTATCTTCTTTCTTTTCTCTCCTACGCTCAATATATCTCTTCCTACGTTTTTCAAGCTTCTTAGATCTTTCCTCTTCAGATTCTTCTTCATCTTCTTTTTTCTCTCCTTTTAACTCTTCATCTTCTCCTTTCTCTTTTTCAGGGACTTCTATATCTTTTGTTATTTGCTCTATCTCTTGTTCCTCACTTAATGCAGGTTCTTCTTCGGGTTCTACTTCAAGCTCTTCTTCAGCCTCTTCTTTCTTATCCCTTTTTTCCTTTAAATCTTCTTCTGATGCTTTTTCATCTTCAATTATATCCTTAGATTCCTCTACCTCAGGTTCTTTCACCTCAGGTTCTTCTTTCTCAGGTTCCTCTTCTTCAATTTTTTCTTCTTTCTTATCCAGTTCCTTTCGTTCTTCAGGTTCTCTGCTAGGAGCTTTTCTTGGCTTCTTTCTCAAAACTTTTCCCCTTGGAATTTTTTTTCTAAATCCCATTCCACTTGAAGATGCCCAGGCCTTAAGGGCTACTGAGAAAATAGCTGAAATAACTGCTAGAATAGGTAAAGAATAAAGTATGGATCGAAAAACCGCGATAGATATAATTAGAGATGGAATAACCATTATGAATCCCAAAGTAGAAGCAAATCCAAATTTCCTCTGATCTGAAAGCATTCTTATATCTGGAAAAGTAAATCTAAGTGTTAAGTAACCGTAACTTATTGCTCCAAAGACAGCTATTATGTTAAGAGCTAACCAAAATAGATTTATTTCCATTCCGAACACGGTGACCATTCTCATCACTTTGATTTTTTAATTTTTCCCTACATATTTACAAATACCTTAGATTATAAAGACCTTTACCATTTAATAGTTACTTAACATTACTCCAAATTCGTCCATTAATTACTTAAAGAAAGAATTACTTTTATAGAGCATGGCTATAGAAGGAGTAGGTATGGCGGAAATATTTGGAATAATAATTGAAAACCCATTGCTATTTCTATTAATGACATTTATAACCGGTTCTCTGAGAAACGGCCCGATTTTTTTAACTCTACTCGCTGTAATGACATCTATATTTACTTATCCATTTATCTTCCTGGGAATATGGATTCTAAAGAAACAAATGATGAAGATAGAGGAATTTAATGACTGGCAAAAAGAACTAGTAACCGTTATTTCTTTATCTTTCATCTTCTGGATACTGATTAGAGTTTGGTATGTTTTAGCTGGATCCAGTTTCATAACGGATATCCCTGGATTCATAGCTTGGGCACTAATAACAGGGTTTGTAGCTTACTTGTTTTACCTCGGAGCTAAGAAAACACATTTAATATTCACAGATAAATGGGAGATGCCAAAACCACTCTCTTACTTTATAGTAAATTACGCATTCAACTTAATAGGATGGATCCTCTTATACATAATAATAATAGTGATAAGTATGGATACTGCATTCATATAACGTAAAAAAGGTGTAATGAATGAATAAAAACCCCGTTAAAATACCTATGATAATTCTCATAAGCACATTAGTAATCTTATTACTATCTTCTATTGGAATTGGGCAGATAGAATCTAATATAGTGGGTCCAGAAGAAGATTTCGGAGAAATGCCTGGATTAAATGATCTTCCTTGCTTTGAAGAAAACGGGCTTTGGTATTGCTACGAAGTATCACCCTCCACTGAAGTGAGATTAGAATTCGAAGAAAATATAGAATGTTTTCTTGACGAAGAATCTCTGGATAAATACGAGGAAAAAGGAAATTGTTTTACATCAGTCAAATTCATGGAAGATGTTACCATTAATTCAACTTTAAGAGAAATACATTCACCACAAGAATACAAAAGAGTAAAAAGAGAAAAAGAATTCAAAAAAAACGATAATATAACCGCTATAGTCTCCCCCGAACAAATAGATTATAACAGATGTGGTGAGCCAGAGTTAAATGACACTTTACTAGATTTAACTGAAATTTACAAAGTAGATTGTAATTATACGAATAGAGAATACAGTGCAAATATAACCTATTACGGAGAAGGTATCCTTATTCATGAGATGGCTCCTCCAAAAGAAGAATCTTTTAGAATACCTTTATCAAGCTTACCTATATTGATACTGATAATATTAGTAATAGGAACAGGTGTATGGGTATTTTATCCTAAAATAAAAGATCATATGAAGTAACAAAAAATTCGAAAGTAAGAAAAATGAAAAACCACAAATAAAAATAGAGGAAAATGAAAATGAAGAGAAATTGGAAAACGGGTTGCTTAAAAGGAATTTCACTCGTATTAACCTTAGTTCTAACTCTACATATGCTTTCTTTGCCTGTATCAGCTGCTCCTTATAATTCAAATGTATCTGATGAAGATCAAGAAGAATACACTGATGAAGAATTACCTCCTTTGAAAACTGAAAGTATAAGTGACAGCGTAGAAATAGTTGAATTAGATTGGAAGGAAGTAGAAAGATTATTGGATCAAACGGGAAATGTTACATTCGACGGATTTGGAGATAAATCTGCTTACGATGAATATAAAGCAAGAGAAGAAGCAGGAATATCAGATACACCAGGAATTAACAATACGGAAAATAAGTTTATTACTACGAATGAAGGAGAAACAGTAATGCTTTATGATTTACTTGAACATAGAGCAATAGACCCAACTGAAGTACCTCATCTAAGTCATATGGTTACAACAGGACATATGTCATACACTACCTTACTAGAAGAAACAACTAGAATATGTCCAGAATACCCAGATGAAACCTGTGAAACAGGACATCTAAACCCACAGAAAAGAAACGAACTTCAAGAAGAAATAAATGAAAAAGAAAGAGCTATTAACGAAGCTAGTGAAGTAGCAAGGGACGTCGCCGGACCAATGGGAGAGACTTTAGAGAGCATAACTTATCAAATGGGGTTCGCTGAATATGAGAATGTCACGGAATTTTTCGAAGGAGAAACAAAAGACTTAGAAGAACTAAAAGCAGAAATAGGAGATGAATCACCTTTAAACGCAATTCAAAGTAATTATTCCATATCACATCTACAAAGAACAGATTCTACATTACTCTTCCCTCATCATTTAGCTAAATTCACTCAATTCCTAGAAAGTTTACAACCAGGAGACAGAATGTACTCAGTAGCTCTAGGAATATCAGTAGCTACAAGCCTAGGAAGTGTAGCACAATCAATGAGTGGTCTTAAAATGGCTAAAAAAGGAACAGATGCAGTAGATAACTTAGATGCAGTGACTAAAAAAGCAGATAAAGCAATAAGCAATATTGAAGCAAAAATGAAGACAGGGGACCTTACTCAAGATCAAATGGATGTCTTAAATGCTAAAAAATCTGCACTAAAAGCCTTAAAGAGCAAGGCAAAATCTGCAGATAGTGTAGATGACTTCCAAGATTCTGTAAAAGGGACAAGAATAGGTGGAGATACCACTAAAGGAAGTCAAGCATCAGAATCCTTTGATGATGCTATTAAAAATATAGAAAACAATAAAGAAACCCTTGATAGCTTCGAGGGATTAAATGCTAATGATGAAATAGAGAATTATCAACTCGCAAAAAGACTAGTTAATGCAGAAGATTCTAAACAATACACTTCTATACTTAATGATATAGATAGCACTGAAAAAGCTAATGAAGTACAAGATATACTTAAGACCCAAGGAGGTATAAGCGAATTTAATGATGTAACTAAAACTCTAGGTGGAACTGATGGAGACGAATTAATGAAAGCTTTGGGTAGACATGATGCATATTACGGTGATGTTGGACAATTTATGGGTACTACTATGGACACTACAAGTAAGAAAGGTAAATTATTAACAGCTCTGACTGACTTAGGTGTGAGTCGAAGAGCAATAGGAATAAGAGCCCTATCAGGATTTAGAAATAGTGTAAGTGTATTTCAAGGATCATTAGTAGTTTCATTTATCCCTTTAACTTTCTTTGGACAACCAAAACCAACATTTGAATTAATGACTCTTTCAATGGAAGCAGAGCCAAATAGAGTAATTGAAGATAAAGATGCTTATTTAGAAATAGCTAGAGCTACAGATAGAGCTTATGGACAAGATTTTTATCCTGCAGGAGTATTTGAAAATTTATTGAACTTCTTCAACTTTGATTTAAGTGAAATAACAGGAGAAAATGATGCAGACATAGTTAGAAGAAAAATAGAACAAAACCCAGGGCCTGGGTACGTTAAAGTAATAGATCAAGAAACCTCTGCTGAACAATACTCAGAAAAACCAATTAACATGATTTATCCGCAGAGAATAGGTGACGGAACCGGAGAAAAATGGATGATCAACAGTATAAATCCAACAATGACAGACTATCAAGCATTTGAACATCCCAAATCATACGTCGAAGGGAATAAAAATTTATTTTCAACATTTACTCTGATAATAAAAAACCTGAACTTGGGTGGATTAACTACAGTAGAAGAAGATTGGGCAGAACATAGTCATGATTACCTAGTAGATTACACTCCAACTACTAAAACAATGGTTTACGGATCAGCGATAGGAGGAATACTAACTGGAATAGCACCAGGAGGAATGTTCACAGGTAGAACAGGAACAGGGGTGCTAAAAGGAGTTGTAGCAACATTAATGCTAAAAGGATGGGGTTCTTTAGCTCAAGAAGAAGCAGAAAGAATGCAAGATCAAAAATACGGTGAAGTTGTAGACATAGGAGAAGCTTATAAAGAGGGAGAGCCATGCAGTGCCAAACTTGATGAATTAGAAAGTGATATTCAAGATATGAGAAGATGGATGTGGGTAACAATAATCGGAAATACCGGAGCAGATATAACAAGCATGGCTATAACCAGTGCAGCTACAGCTACAACAGGACCATTTGGACTAGCTGTAACCGCAACTAACATTGGCTTCTCAATAGCTAATTACTACTACACAAGAGAATATCAAACCCTAAAAACAGATGGATTAGAAGAAATGAAAGAATGTCAAGAGACAATGTTTGAAGTACTTGCATTGAAAGCAATGCCAACGGAAGATAAACAATCGGAAGATATGTTAGAACAAATTAAAGGAGATCTAGGGGAAGGATTATCAGGAATACCTGGAATAGAATCAATATCACCGGAAACATCAGATGCCCTCAAAAATCTAGGGCCAACATCCTACCAAAATATAATGGCTCTAAGCGGAAAAATAGAAGGAAAAAGCTTAATAAATCTACTTGGATCAGAACTTTACCAAGTTCATTTAGACAGAGAAGCTGACATAAAATGGTTCTTAGAAGAACAACAAAACATAGATTTCTGTTATCAAACAGACACAACCATGGAAGAAAGACCAATATTCGAATGTATACAAGCTCAAGGCTACACATTACTAGATCCAGAGGGAAGACCTATAATAGATGCACCTCAAACAAAAGGATTCAGATGGGACAATGATAGAGAACTAATGACCATACCACAGAAAGTGATAAATACAAAACAAGAAACTGGAGAACTAATGGAGATAGAAAGAGACGAAGTAAGGATAGATGATCAAGATACTCAGGAAGCAGTACAGAAATTAACAGGAAATTCATATACCAAAGATATATTTGGGGAACTGCAGACGATTAAAACAGAAGAAGCCGTAATATGGCACGATGGGAACACAGCAGTAGCTAGATTCACAGAACCTGTTGGAGGAGAAATAGGAAGAGGAAAAGTCTTAAGATTCGATGATGCACACATACAAACGTATAAAGATAACCAAATAGAGATACAAAGTAATGCAGACAATGAAAAACTATTAGACCACACTTTTGAACTTGGAGAAAACGGGTTCCTAAGTTTCGAAAATGGTAAAATAGTGCCAGGAAGTGGACAACATGAATTAAATATAAATAACCAAACAGCTACTAGGGACTTTGGAGAATGGAACCATATAATACTGTATGATTTACTGAGCTTCACCGCTGATAGAGCGGATGATTACGACATAGAAGGACTAGAATATGATGAAGATGGCAATATAGTTGGATTTGAAATGGGAGGGGACTTCCCGGATGAACATCAAGATCAGATGGATGCATTATTAGAAGAAATGGCTTTCAATGATTTAGTAGGGCCAGATGGAAGGAGAATGAGAATAGAAGACGGAGAATTAATATATGTTGATGAGACGGGAGAAGAAACAAGATCTAAAATAATAGGGTTTGAAGATGGAAAAATACAACTAGAGGATGGTAGAGAACTAGAATTAGATAAAGGTCCTGATGGACAGCCTCAAGCACAATTCTATCGAGATGGAGAACCGGTTGGAGCACCAATACCCTTACTTAGAGCCAGTGGAGTTGGAGGAATGATGGGATACGATCCACAAACTGGAGAAATATCAATAAGTAATGAATTCCCATTCCAAATGAACCCTCAATTCGGAGATATAGGAGCAGGAATGACTAATCCAGGAATGATGATACCTCAACAATCTGAATTTGGAGGAAGACCACCAGAACCAGGAGTAGATTTCCCAAGAGAAAGAGAACCAGGATTGATAGCAGAACTACCATCAACACCGGGAAGAGAAAGTCAATTAGGAGAATTAGATGAAGATAGTCAAGAAACAGAGATGGAACCAAGTGAAACCTCTGATGAAGCAGAGGAAGAAAAAGAAACAGGAACAACTTTACCAATCAATAAAATAGCATTAATCCTATTCATTTTAACAATACTTGGAGGAGTACTAGCAATAAGAAAGAAAGGAAGGAAGATAAGAGTTAAGAAAAATTAATTCTCATAAACTAGTAATAGACCTTAAAAACTGCTTCACAACCATCATCCAAATTTACTGAAGAAGTATAAGCAACGAAATTTTCTCTGAAGAATTCTTCTTCTACATCTTCTCCCTCGTATTGATAAACATAATCTGAATCTTCATTGGGATAACAATACGGAGTATCAACAGCACAACCTCCTTCGAAACAGAGGAAAGGATATCTGCTTGGAGAAGAATTGAGTACTTCTCCCCAAATATCTTCTCCATCAATATAATCAGTTATTTCATTCTCATCACCATCTTCCTCAACTCTATATCTAATATCATTCCAAAATCGGAAATTATTTACACTATGTAAAGCAACTAACGAATTCCCTGTATACTCTAAGTTATATACAGCACTTATCTGTTGATCTATACCTTGACCATATAATCCAGAGACATAAAACATTAAAGTAGATGCAACCGCACATATGAACATGAAGAACAATGCATCCATCACGGCTCCCTGTCCCTTATTCATTTCCAGCACCTCTTGTCAAAAATCTAAGTTTCTTAATCATCTCACATCCCACACACATACTCTAAGAGTTTCTAATTCTATGTTATCTCCTTCTTTCCTTGAAACTAAATAAGAAAAGTAAAGAGATTCTTCGCCACATCCTTTATTAGGATCATCAGAATTAAAAGGACTTCCTTCTATCTCATCTCCCCCGTAATCTGCATTGAAAGCTAAATCATTATTTCTAGCTATAGATTTTGCTTCGGGTACATCTACTAACTTTTTAGAATCATACTCTATTATAGAGTCTCCAACTATTGCTCTACTTACATCTAAACCACCTTGCATTAACCTAACATCTCTTTGTTTAGTGTTAAAAGTTCTCATTGCAAACGTTAATCCCGTGAAGAAAAGAGTTAAAGCTAACATTATAGCTATTAATGAAGGCAAGTCATCTCCTATTGGTCCTATAAATCCTTTATTTTTCATAATATTTCCCTATTCATTTTTATCCATACATTAATTTAATTTCTTCTTCCACCGTAGATTCTAAATAAATTTCCTTCTTTACGTACGTATACTATACCGTAAGCAGAAGAATTCAATATTAAATTATCTTCACCATTATCATCTTCACCTAATTCTATTTCGTAGTCTTCAAACGTGAAAGATGAAGCGGCTATATAACTATCAATATCTTTACCAGGACTATGTAAATCTTCAGCAATAGCTATATAAACTTCATCGCTTGATTCTGTCCAGATATGCATAGTATAAGGTATTGACCTATCTGAATCCTCTGGAATCTCCTCAGGCATAACTACAAATCTCGTTCCTGTTTCAGCTCTTATTCCAAGCAGTGCCTGTATTGAATCTTTTACTCTTAAGACTAAGTGCTGAGAAGAATCAGCAACAGCCCTTTGTTGAACCAAACCTGTAAAAGAAAGGATAACTGCAAAAGTCATTGTTAAGAAAATCAACATCACGACTTTAGTCATTAACCACGTTGCTATCCCTCTCTTCATTTATTCACCTAATTATATCTTATTAGTTACCAAGTCTCTTTATAACTATTCTATCACTACTCTCCTTCGTAACTTGAACTGAGAAAGTTCCTTTACCCCATCCACAATCTTCATTAGAATTAAATTCCTCATCATAAATATCTGTATGATCATCTTCCCTACAACTTCCTATATTTTCCATATCTACGGTTATTCCTTCCGGAATATCAATGTAACTTCTTGCAGCTATGTACCTATTTTCTCTTTGGTCAACAGATACTGCTACAGCCATTATACAGTCTCTTTTACCAATATTATCTTCACAGGCATCTGGAGGACCATCAACAAGCCTTATAGATTCAAAACCCACATCACACCCAGGCGGAACAGAAGTATCAAGAGTTATAGCTGGAGGTCTAGTTCCTTCTCCTCCCTGGTAAGCTTGTTCCATTACCCTACTAAGTCTATCTAAACCCGCTCTTACTTTGTGATCGTACTGTGTCGCACATACTTGTCTGTAACTGTAGAAACCAATAGTTACAACAAAAGTCAGTATAGTGACTCCTAATAAAAGTTCTACGGGCATTGATTCTTGACCTTTATTTTTCATGATTTAACAAAGAATCTCTATGTATAAAAAACTGACTACCAAATAAAGATATTAACACATTAAAAAAATTAAAGGAAAAAGGGAGCTATTAAAGAGAGTCCGTACTCCGCGTATCTAGCTCCTTCCTGGAACATTGGCTTTATTATAGCGAATAAAAGAATTGCAGCTATCGCTATCACTATCATTAAGTATATCGGTGTCCAGCCAACTTCTCCAGATTCATCCATCATTTAAATCATTCTTTTAATTAATATCACATTCACTTGTCATATCATCTGTATCTGCACCTACTCCTATGTAACAAGTATCATCATCATCGCAACAAACTAAAAAGTCACTATCACCGTCACCAGTTATCTCAAGAGTAGAACCCCAACTTCCTTCAGGATCACAGAACCCTCTATCACATCTAAACTCTACGTTTCCTCCTCCTGCTGCATCGCTGAAAGCACCACCTGTATATAAGGACCCTGATTCAAAAGGTACTTCTGGACCTCTTCTTACTACTCCTCCATCTCTAGCATCTCTGAGTAGTTCTCTAGCTTGTTGTTCAAATCCTACCGGAGTAGTGATTCCTCCTAATATTTGTAGTAATATTCCTAATATCGCTATTGCTACTACTGCTGCTATTAATAATTTGAACGTGCTGAACTCCTGTCCTTTCATCATTCATATATCACCTCGGTTTTCGTTATTATAAATATACTTGGAAAGTTTATAAATCTTTTCATAAAATTCATTTACCGCAATTTGAAGAACCAATCCAAAGACCACAGTCATTACTATTACATTCAGCTGAAAGTGAAGACTCTGCATTATACTCGATGATATCACCCGATAAAAAAGGCGCGTCACCTTCTATAGACACAGTTTTATCTTCCACGAAGTTCTCCAACATGCTTTCATGATAAGGTTGTCCTTCTTGGAAATGAACAGGATCTCTTGAGAAACAAGCATCTGGTGTTTCAGAAGCACTTCTCAAAACTGATTCAGCTGCTTCTATCCCTGTTATAGGGGGTTGAATTGAATATACGTAACTGTAGATTATTGTTAGAAGAGCTACTGAGAAAGCTGCAGCTATAAGTAGTTTGAATATCTCTCCACTTTGACCTTTATTCATTGAAATCATCTTTTGTATTATCTTATGCCATTACCGCTGACATTTGAGTTGCCATGTAAGCTGAGATGAAGTAGAAGACTAATGCTATTGGTAGTCCCTTTGCTATATTTATTTTTAAGGCTAAGTTATTTGGTCCTTCTTCAACTCTACTTGTGAAGTAAATTAGTATTAGGGTAACTTGTACTACGTATACTCCAATTATTAGTAGGAAGAATGTTGGCCCTGGTACCGCTTCAAGTACCTCCGCTGATCCAAATATTCCTGATAGCCCTCCTATACCTACTTCTCCAGCGGCTTCTGCATCTCCTATCTGTGTGTCTCCCATTGCTCCCAATGCATTTATAATTATTCTTTGAAGAGATGTGGTTATTCCTAGTACTAATGGACCTATAAGGTAAGCTATTGACTTCATCATAGCTGTTATATCTTCTAGTTGTGTTCTAATTTTCTTTCTAACTTCTCCTGTATCTTTTAATTGTATTGATAGAGAAACTAAGGTTCTTGCTGCTTGTTTAGCTCCTAGTCTTGATGAATCTACAACTACTTTCATTGCTCCTTTTATTAAGTCGCTTGGAATATGTTTTAAGGAACCGTAGTTAGGATCAAAGAAGGCTTCTTCCATCGTCATTCCCATTGTTTTAAGGTTACTTACTGTTTCTTCAAATAATTTGGCTATTGGTGTGTCTCCTAGGAATTTAGCCGTGTATGAGAGAGCTTCTTCCATAGGTCTGTTTTCTCCTAATCTGCTTGATAAAATATATATGGAATCTTTGAACCCTGTCTCCATTCTAATCATTTCTTCTTGAACCTTTCTACGATCCTTGCTCATACCGTATAAGTAAATTGATATGGCTGCTGCTATTGCTAATATTGATCCTGATAACCTGAAGAAAGGAATATATTCTTCCTCAGCAGCTGCTGCAGTTTCCATTACTGGTTCAGGGTTTAACATAGGTTCCAAAACATAGGAAAATGATAAGAAGATAGCTATAGCGATTGCTATTGATACTAACCATACCGGGAGCATTGTGTCTCCAATTTTCATGTGTCCTCTTTTCGGTAGTCCAGGATGATCTTTTGGTATATTGGGAGGAACGTAAACTGGTGGTCTTTTACTAAGGATGTGTTTAGCGAATACGAATGTCCCTATAGGTACTAATATATTGTATAACAGTATTAAGACCCACCATTTAGCTAATGGTACATTAGCCATCATTGACCCTATTGGTAACATTATTACTAGTATCAGGGGAAGTAGAACTCCGACGTAGTAGAGATATATACTTGGTTGTTTCATTGATTTTGCGTATTCAGTCATATCATTTTTTATACCCTCTAAAACATTTTCCATAGCTTTATCCAGTAGTTGTCTTCTTTGAGCATCGTTTGGTTCCACTGTACTTGATCTTATCAGCATTAACCCGTGTTTGAATTCTTCACTGTATTCTCCCCATCTATAAGCTAGTTCATCCAGAGCTTCTCCCATTGTTCTGTATTTCCCTATCTCTAGATTCCATACTATGTCCTCTAAGTCCTCTGCAATTTTTCCTCTTCCATGTTCTGCTGCAAAACTCACTGCTTTCTCTAAGTTAGGAGTGAGTTTCATGGACATTACTAAGTAATTCGTTATTTCAGGTATGTATGTAAGCGCTTCAACTCTTTGTTGTTCAGCTGCTTTTATAGGGTAGTTGTTGAAGAAGTATAATACCATTATAGGTAGTAGGACTAGTGGCATAGCTATGTATACTAATATAGTCATGCTAAGTACATTTTCTATGAATGTGAAGTAGAATAGTAGTCCAAAGGCAATTATAGTTGGTATTAGTGCCATTGTCGTGGCTTTTTTAGTAGCTGCGGCTATTTCATTGGGTGTTAATTTCCATCCTAGGAACCCTACTGCTTTTTTGTATTTTTCAGAGGTCCATTCCCCTCCTTTTATTTTAGGATTCTCTGCAAATTTAGTGTACCAATTTTTCTTTTCTTTTTTTTCACTTGGTTTTTTGTCTTTTCCAAATCCGCCTGGACTGTATATCCCCTCGTCTTCTGAATTGGAGTTATCTTCGTTATATCTTTCCCGCGGCGTCACGTTGTTTCCTCCTTGCCACAAGTTCTTTTACTTGTTCTTTCTTTACCCATTCTTTCCATTTCTCCTTAGCTTCTTCATAATTTACGGAACCGTGTTCTTTTCTTTGGTTTTCTAGTATCAAGCTCCATTTCGTGTTTGCTGGAACTGTGTATTCTCCTTCTAGTAATTTAGGTATTTTGTATTCATTTTTCATGTCAACCAAGAATTGTTTGGTGTTTGCTCTTGCATTGATATCCTTCCAAATATCTTCTTGGGTTAAGCCTCTGTCTTTTGATATTTTTTCAAATAACTGTGAATCATCCAGGTTTTCTTCCATTATGTGATGGCTGTCTTCTTTTGTATTGAATCCTAGGATATCTATTAGTTCTCCTTCTCTGTATGGGTCTTTGTACCAGTGTTTTCCTATCTCCGTTATTCCCACGAGTCTTCTTTTTTTCTCTAATGACCCTTTGAATCTAACTGGTTTACAGGTTACAACAACATCGGTTGCTTTGAATGATGTGCTTGGTACCCCTAAATCATTTACTACTCTATCCCATACTGAGTATGCTCCTGTTCCGTGTATTGTTCCCATCACTACGTTTCCCGCTGCTCCTACTCTCATTGCTTCGTATAATACTTTTGCTTCCTTTGATCTTACTTCCCCTATAATCAGTACTGATGAACCTAGTCTTAATGCTGTTCTTAGAGCTTCTTCTGGTGGTACTTCTGCTTCTGTACCTGCCATTGATATTGGCGACCGTGTTTTGAGTCTTTGTATGTTGAAGCCTATCTTCTTCATGTATTCAACAGGCATCTCGAATGTATCTTCTTGAAGTATTATTCTTAGTGATGATAATATTTCGAGCATTAAAGCCTGCGTCATAGAGGTTTTTCCTGCTCCTCTACTTCCTGTTACTAGAGTGGTTGCTTGTGCATCTATTAGGAAACTTAGTAAACCAGCTGCTATGTCATTAACCATATTTACATCTATATATTGTGGAAGTGTCCATGGAGTAATTTTATGTAGCCTTAGGACTATTGCTCTTCCTTCTGGCGCTAATGGTTTTCTTATTGCCGCTACTCTAGTATCTAGTCTTTCCAGTGAGAGGTCTAATATAGGATGTGCTTCGTCGAATGGTCTTCCTGATAGTGACCTGAATCTAGTGATTATTCCTTGTGCTTCTTCTTCTGTAAATATGACGTTTGTTTGACAAGTTCCATAATCCTGGTGTGTTAGATAAACCGGGTATTGCCCCATAGGAGAATCTATGTATATATCTGTTAGTTTTCTGTCATTTAGAAGTAGTTCCATCATCCCAAAGCCAATTGTGTATCTTGCAACGATGTTTGCTAGATTATCTCTTTTTTCTGTAGATATATCTATATTGTTTTGTTCAGCTAGATCTTCTATTGTCTTTGAATAGGTTCTTTTGAAGTATCTTTTCGCTTCTCCCGGTTCTCTGAACGATACTTCTTCTGGTCTATAGTTAGCTACCTGTTCCCTTGTTTTTGATAGTAAGAAATATTCATCCGGTGTTAAATAGTATTCAGGTGGCTGTATGTAGTATAAGTTCTCTATTTTGTTTGGATTACTATATATTTTTACTTTCGCATCCCTTACCTCGTATGAATCCAGTAATTCTACTTCTTCCGGTGTTTGGTAAAATACTCTGCTCGATACGAACCCTGGTTTTATCTCAACTTCGAACACTGAGTGGTAAGGTTCTCTCGTTCTTGGAATTTCCCCCATTTCTTTTATTAATAATTTGAGTTCTTTGACTATCTCGGTTTCATTGAATCTTTTCAGTATCCAATTAAGTGTCTTTAGGTAAGCTAAACTGCATTGTTTTTCTTTTTCACTAAGCTGATTTAATCCTTCTTTTTCTCTCTTTATAACTTGTCTTAGTCTTATATATGCTTGTAGTGGATCTCTTGTTACGAGTTCTCTGGCAATCGTGACGACTGTATTATACCTTGGTTTATGATTTCTATTACATTCTTTAGATTTTATTCTGCTTGGAGCCCATACTTTTTTTTGTTCAAACTCATCTGCTAGTGCTCCTAGTTCCTTAACCATTTTTGTTTGTTTTTTATTGTAAGTTCTTTCATACACTTTACTAACTACTATTATATCCGCGTTGTGTTTGAAGCTCCATTTGGCGCATTTATTCATGAATTCAGGGTAATCAGCGATGGAGCAGTTTGTTTCTCCTTTGCAGTTAATTATTAAATAGGTGTCGTCACCTTTTGTTTTAGTGGTGTATTCATGAGGCATGTTGATCGTATCTCCAGTTATATTTCTAAAGGGTATAATCGTTTAAAACGTTTCTTGAATTTAAGTTCTTCATCCCCTTCAGATTCCCGAGTAAATTCATTGGAATTGAAGAAGGGTTTACTATTCATAATAAGTATTTTGTGTTTATATACTTTATTTTGGTACTTAATTCAGTTCATTGGACTGGAGCATCTGAGGAATTTCACCGCCTATGCTGCTTCGGAGTTACTCAGATTTTCAGGAGTCGCTAACATCGTTGTTACTCGTAATTCTTTTCCTGTCATAACTATTGTGATTGAGTCCGTTAGAGGAATCGAAGAGTTAATAGGTGGAGCGGTCACTGATCTATGTGTAGGTGACATAGAATTGGCTCTTCTTCCAGCCATTATCTTAAGTACTTTTGACAGGTCCTTGAGAAAAAGGATAATGGGAGTAATATCAGGAATTCTTTTAATTGTATTGATTAATCCTCTTAGAATCTTTGTGGTGATGTGGACAGGAACAAGATTCGGATGGGGAGTAGCTGAATTTATGCATTCATTCACCTTCAGGTTAACATTAATCTTAATAATACTGGGTTTCTACTACATATGGTACTTGAAATATGAGGAAGCATCAAACGCACTTCGTTTGGCTCCAAGATTTATTTCAAGGAAAATCGATGAAATAAGGGGAAAAATTAGATGAAGAAAAAATGCTCTATGAGAAATAATAATAGAGAAGAATATGAAGATAAAGGAAAGAAAGGATTTAGTTTATTTACCCCTCTAGTCGGTACCGCAGTAATAATCATAGCTATTTTAGTCTCAATAACCATGATTCAAAATAACTTAAAGATAAGTGAAGGGATAAGTGATTCTTATTCTGCTTCCGGACAAAGTATTGGTTCTCAAACCATACAATCAGCCTCAACTGGTTTTATAATAGACCAAATAGAGAAATATACAAAAAAACAATTAGAAGGAGGTAGAGGAGACTACATAACCATTGAAGAATGTGAAGATGGAGATGAATGTAATTCTGAGTTAAAAGAAGAACTTAATGAATGGGGAGCGCTGAAAAGAGAATTGCAAATAAGATGGTTTATAGGGATGTTGGATAGAGTAAGAACAGTTACCGATTACGAAATAGTTGGAGGAGATGACTGCGAAAAGGCCTGTGAAAAACTAGATGACCAAGGAGTAGATGTGCCTACTAGATGTTACGATACTTTTGAAGATTGTGCAGATGCTGTTTCAGTACAGGGGATTGGGATAGATATCGTGTCTACAGAATACACTGATGAAGGTAGTTTAGAAGTAAGACTGAATACAAATAAAATTAGAGAAAGTGAACACTACAGGGATGCGTTTGAAATAAGATTAAAAGATGAAGGAGAGGAAACAGATATGACTATTATAATGGTGCCTTCAGAAGCTACTTACACAACAGCTAAATTATCCGATCATATAAGCAAAACAGGAGAAGCATTTGATTACTTAAAAGAAAATGCGGAGGATAAGGATCTCGATATAATTTGTAATGAGATAAAAGCAGATATTCTCGACAACGAGTATGAATACGATGAATTGACATTGATAAATGGCACTGAAGGAGAAGTAGCTCTTCAAATCAAATGGAAAAACATAGACATAGATACCAATCTTCATTTAGAGTACAAAAGTGCAGAATATGTGGAGGGACAAGAAGAAAGTTGTTAATTCAAAGAAAGTATTTAGATAAAAAATTACTGAATAAATTACTACTGATGAAAGAAAAAGTATTTAAAAAAGAAGATGTTAATAGTAGTCAGGGAAAATGGAGGAATCAATATCAGTCTAAAAAATTTCTACTACAAAATAGAAGACAAGTGGTTTGCAGGAATAGATAAGCTAGATAAGAAAGGATTTCCTGCTTACAAAATGATAGACCCGTTGGAAAAAAGGGGGATACCAAGCCTACCAGTATTTATTGCTTTTCTAATAATAATCTCCTACATTTTATTTCCATATATGCCTTGGGTAGAACCTGAACAAACACCAGAACCAATACCAGAAGAGGTAACAGTCTTCATAACAGTATCAAATGAACTTGAAAAAATAGAGGACGCAAATGTAGAAGCATTGAAAGAAGGAGAATTTAAAGATTCAGGTACAACTAATTTTGAAGGAGAAGCAAGTTTAACGTTAGAAAGAGGAAAAACCTATAAAATAACCGCAAGCAAAGAAGAATGTACTGAGCAAGAGATGACATATAAAGTTCCAGAAGAAGAAGAATCTCCTACGGAAGATATTTCACTGGAATGTGACTCTAAACTAGAAGAAGGAGAAACAGAAATATGTTTTACTCCTGAGGTATCTGAACCAATTAAATACGAAAAATTAGGCGTAAGAGACTTAGTATTAGAAGATGGGGAATGTGAAGCTGAAGAATCTGGGAAATGTTTCATGTCACTAGATGAAAATGTTAGTTACAGTTTTGAAACCGATAAATACATCTCAGAAAGTACGTATACAACAAGTCAATTAGAGGATTACGAAGATGAAGAATGTATACCAATGCTCGAAAAAGAAGATGACGATCCAAATGATGATATAGAGTCAGAAGTAGGAGAAGAAATAATATGGGTAAAAGATGAAGAAGGGAATTCCTTAGGAGGAAAAACAGTTCAACTAGTTTATCCAAATGAAACTAATACACATATAGTAGAGGGAAAAACAAGCGAATCAGAAGGATCTGTAGGTAGAGTAACACTTAAACCACCATTAGAAGAAGAATACAAGATAAAGGTCCTCTCAGGAGAAGAGACTTCATCCAAATTAACTGAAGAAATTTATGAAGTAACAAAAAGTGCAGAAACCCGTCATGTTACAGTGGGAAAGCACGAGGAAACAGATATAGAAGTAGTAAGTAGTAGAGACGCAGCACCTCTGGAAGGAACCCATATAAGAATATTCGATGATGGGGAAGAAGTATATGAAAGTCAAACCAATTCAAAAGGAAAAGCCGATCCAATGCCAAATCTACAGGGACACACATACGAAGCAACCTTATTTAAACAAGGATACGCTGCGAAAGAGATAGAGATAACAGGAGGAGAATCAAGAGCTTTTGAACTAGATGGACTTGAAGACCACGAAATGGCTGATGTAGAGATAACTGCGAAAACAAATACTGAAACTCAGGAAAGAGTACAAGAAGCTAAAGTAGATCTAAAATATGAAGATGGAGGACAAATGGGCTACCCGACAAAAGAAACCAATGACTTAGGAGAAGTGAAGTTCCCGAAAGTCCCAGAAGGAGATTACTGTGCTGAATTAACCTACGAAGGAAAAACATACCCATGTGAAAACCACTCTATAACGGTAAGGCCAGAAGAAGAATCAGTTGCAACTAGAACAATTTTAATAGATCCTATAATGAGATTATTAAGAGTAAGAATTACTAGAGAAGATGAAGGAATAGAAGGAGTAACAATAAAAGGAAAAGATAAATTCGGACAAACATATACACCAAAAGAAACTGATACAGGAGGAATGACCTCATTCAGAGTTCCTGACGGTAGATTAGTATCTGTTAGTGCAGAAGCAACAGTAGAGGGAGAAGAATTCAGACCAACAGAAGACGTAAGGATGGATAACGATGAAACAATTGAATTTGAGCTTGACGAACCAATAGATAGGGAC
The DNA here is from genome assembly GCA_048620055.1 of archaeon. Lineage (GTDB taxonomy): Archaea > B1Sed10-29 > B1Sed10-29 > B1Sed10-29 > B1Sed10-29 > B1Sed10-29. Next base: position 21,186 of record JBMCFZ010000001.1, read on the forward strand.
GTAGTATTCAACCAACTCACTGAAAACAAAGGCGACCAATATGAAGAGGGAGAAAGGATAAATCCAAATACCTGGTACGATGCTGAATTCCAAATGGATCTATCCAACGTAATGGAGGAAAGATGGAATGAAGTAGAATACAACATATGGACTGAAGATGATATTAACATATACAAATCACCAGAAGTCAATTCATGGACAGGATGGGGAGCAAACTCAGAAGACCTACCAGGAAAAAATCAGGAAATAACAATTGAAGGAAACTACGACAAAGAGGATACGGAACCGATATTTAATGTTCCAATAGTGGCATTGCCTAAAGACTCTTCAGATGAAAAGATAGAATTGAATTTCCAAGCAAATTGGAAACACGAAGAAAGCGATACTTACATTGAAACAGAAGAAGAAACAATTGAATTTGAACTAAACCACGGAGAAGGGTCAAGACAAGGGCCATTCTATGTTGACAGAACAATAAGCAGAGAAGAACCAGTAGATCCAGAACAACCTGTTACAGCATTCTGGAATATAAGTTTAGTAGAAGGGGTTTTTGACGGAGAAATGGTATTTGAACCTGAATTCAACAACACTGAGTTTGATCCAGTAGAACTTGAAAAACTAGAGAAAACTAATCCGGAAGGAGAGAAAACTGATTTAACTGAAGAAGTGGCTCTAAGAGAAGATTATCTAGCATTCAACTTTACAGAAGAAAACCAATTGGAAGAAGGGGATCACTTAGAACTCCAAATGATAAACACTCCAAAATACCCTTCATCAGATGTAAAGATTCAAGGAAAAGCCGGTGAAATTGACCTAGGACACATAAAGTATGAAACCGGTGGAAAAATATCAACGACAACTACACTATCAGAAGGAAGTAGATACACGCTGAGCGACCATGTGGAAATGACTATAAAGGACAAGGAAAGAGGATCTGTGTTAGAGGGAAATGAATTGGTAAATATAAAGAGACATGAAGATAGTAAGATAACCGGTTCACTACAAGGTTGTAACGAGATACCTCTATCAAAAGCTGAAATAGCTCAAGATGAAGAAGGAAGAAATGTATTGAGAGTAGATTTAGACAGCGATTGCCATCTAAAAGAGGGAGAAATAGATGTAAGCATAGCTGGAGGAGATATAAAGGAAGATACATCTTCTTTTGAAATTGAACCAACATTTACGATTCAAAGAATAGGTCAAACCGGAATAGTTCCTGGAGAAACTTGCCCAATAGACTTAACAAAACAAGGAACAGAAGAAGTATCAATAGGTGCTCCAGGAGAAGAATCAATAGGAATAGCTAGAAGCGAATGTGAAGAAGAAAGACCTTCAGAAATGGGAATAAGTTATGCAGAAGCAGCAGGGATAGAACCGGAAAACCTAGAGGTAGATGAAGAATCAGTAGAGCTCGAATCAGCTGATAAAGATCAAATAAGCAATGAAATATTAAGAAGATTTGTAGATATAGACGTAAAGCAAGATAGAATAACCTTAGAACCCGAAGCATTTGAAGGAGGAGAAGGATATGATTTCCAAGTAAAATTCACGATGAAAGGGACAAACAACGACATAACAGACGAAGAAACCATCACCACTGACATATCTCTTTCACAACCAATGAGAGAACTAGGAGGAAACAGATTTAGAAGAAACCTGGTCCAAAGTTATGATGCGGAAGAATACAGATGCAACGTTAGATACTGTAATCTAGATCAAATATTTGAATATGGAATAAAAGATAGTCCAACAACAAGATCAGAAGTACTAATGGTGGAAATGGGAGGAATAACCCCCTCAATTGCAGCTAGCATACTAACAGATACATTAGAAGGTATGGAAGAATTGGAAGATGAAGATTGGGAGGTAAGAACAGGAGAACCAGAAGACACCATAACGTCTGAAAATGAATTTATAATAGATGGAAATCCAGAAAACATGCCTGATGTGGGAAGAAACGAAATGGTGGTAGCGAATGAAACAGATGACGATGGAAACACTCAATACCACATATGGTTCAATCACCTAGACGATGAAAATCCTCTTCTCGTGGAAAATATTGCACTATGGATGCCTCACCAACAAATAAGTTACGGAGAATTAAATAAAACAAACGTACTTGAAAAACAGATGGAAACACCGATATACATAGATGAAACGATAGAAGAGGAAGTATATCGAGAAGAAATAGAAAAAGATATTCAAGAAGCTCTTGGAGGAATGTGGGGAGTAGACAAGGAGAACTTCCCAGTAAAAGAACAAGAAGAAGAATTTGAAGGATATGAACATGGAATACACATAGGACTCTGTCCTGAAGGAGAACCAGAACATGAAAACTGCCAAAGATTAGAAGATAAAAATTATTCATTAGGGAAACCAGCTATTTTCAGAGGAGGGTTTGAATCAAGAACATATATCCACGCTAGAAACGAAGGAGATCTGCTCAACCTAACGGAAAGATTTGAACTGGCATTTGGAGAAGCTAGATCTGGATTAGCACTCGAGATGATGAACAAAGATGATCCAACATTAGGAGGACTGACATTAGCACCTGAAGAAATAAAGTACTACTGCTGGTCTCAAGGAGCACCAAACTGTCCAGGAGGAGAAGAAACACTAAACGCACTGGAACAACTAGGAGAAACAATGCTAGGAGCACCTGCAGTAGAACTAGAACAAGAAAAGGATTTCGAAGAGATATTAATAGAAGATGAAAAAGAAGTGGACTTCATAATAACATCGTCGGATAATACTAAAGACCTGAGAAGAAGTGGTCAATTAGGCTCAAACCCCTACATAAGTGGATCAGGAGGATATATTGACATCTTTGGAAAAGGAGTAAGGTCAAAAAGAGTAAGACTGCCACCAGGAGGAATATTATATCAACCAGACGGACCAACAACACTACTAGTACCAGAAGACAACGGAGCAAATGCACCAGATTTACTACAAGAACTTCACTTCCAACTAACAGTAGGAGAAGAATAAAACATAAAAATGCTGAAAAGATTACATAATAAATAAGAGGGAAAAAATGGAAAAAAATCGAAAAAACTTGATAAAGAAAACTCTGCTACTACAAACAGCAGTAATAATCCTAGCTATAATGATGTTAAGTATCCCAACTTATAGAGCAAAAAGACTAAATCAAGTAACCCTGCCTGATACTACTATATACGATGTAGCTAGTGGGGAAACAGCGCCAGAAGGTATGAACTTACAAATATTCTGTGAAGGGCCGAATGAATATGGATTCTGGTTTGCAGGGTGTGATGACCCAGGTGCAAGTAGTGGAGAAGGAATAACAGATAGTAACGGAATAATAGAAAAATTAGATGGAGAATACGAAGGAAAAGTATATACTGAAGGATGTAGACATGGGTACTATGGAAACTGTATGCTTGCAGTAAACACTAATGAAGATATAAAAGATCTAGATCCTGATCAAGCTGAAATAGAGGGAGCAAGCGGTAGATGGAGAGGAACAGTATCCAAAGAAGATTTAATACGGTACGAAAACTGGGAAGATAACGATCCAGAACAATACTTCCAGGGATTGGAAGGAACGGATAGCTATGACCAATCAACATGGGCAACAGTAGCAGGATGGACAGCGATGATAATAATAATAATAGTACTCACTATAATAACAGGAGGGCTTTTTGCAAAAGTAGGAGCCTTAATGGCAGGACAAACAATAGGAGCAGGGCTTTTAAAAACTGGCTTAGCATATTTAGGAGTGAAGGCCTTTGGTATAGGAGTTGGAATTGGAGTAATAGTAACCTGGCTTACAGGTGCCGCCAACTACCTAGGTTGCCAAATATCAGAATTGTGGGATGACGAAGCATGCGTGCTCGAAAGAAAATTTAAAAATACAGTAATAGGGATAGAGCCGACAGGACCAGAAGAAACCTACGAAGAAACAACAACCACAAAAGTAGACAACGTGCAAGTAGAAGCTGACAATGTAGTTACAGATGTAAAAGTAATGACAAGGCATCAATTAAATGAATACTTAATAGGACAAGGACTGAACCAAGAAGTAGAAGACACCAGCAGTCAAGAGATAATAAGAGTGATAGAAGGCCCAGAATATCCTAACTGCAGGATAGCACCCAACTATGGATATATAGATGGGGATACAACAAGGCCGCTAGAAGGAGAACTAAGAATAGAAAACGCTACTGCAAATGAGTCAATGATACTTAACAATGAAACCTACAAATTCACAGTGGAAGACAAACCAGGATCAAGAAACTTCGAGATAACAGCACAGAAACTCACTGAAAACACAAAAAACATCTTAGAAGAAATGCCTGAGTCAGTAGGAATAAATCAAGAGGGATACCAAGGACCATGTGTATCAAGCTACTCAAGCACACCATTAGAATCAAGGATAATGAATTTTGCAATGGAACCCGCAAGCCCACTAAAATCAGGAGATGTATACACACCAAGTCCGATATATGAGGGAGAAAGAGCAGGATACATAGAAGAAATAAATGAAGAACTAAGATGTGCACCAGGAGACGAATTAGTGTCAGCAACAGAAACTCCTGATAGCAAACTGTTAAGAGATAAAGTTCTAGAGGAAGCTGATATAGATAATTACTGTGAAGTAAGTCCAGAGAATTTCGCTGAAAGAATGGTTCCATGCGGAGAAGGACAAGCAGCACCAGTAGGATACATGTGCGCAGAAAAAGGAGAAAAAACCTGTCCACTAGGATCACTCTATAATCCAGCCACAGAAAAATGTATGATATCACAGGATATGGGTTAAAAACCAATAAACATAAAGGAGTATACCATGGGTTTAAGAGAGATATACTACAGAGTAGAAGACAAATGGTTTGAAACAATAGATTCCTTAGACAAGAGAGGAATACCATCTTACAAAGCAATTGATCCATTAGAAAGAAGAGGAATACCAAGCCTACCAGTATACATAGCTATATTAATAATTCTCTTATACTTCGCAGTGCCAGGGTTAATCGGAGTAATACAACCAGAAGGACCAGTAGAGCCAGAAGATCCGGATGAAATACAAGTGCCTATAGAAGTAATAGATACTGATTCTATGCAAATGTTAGAAGGAGCAGAAATAAAAGCGATGCTAGAAGAAGAAATAAGAGAAGAACAAATAACTAACGAGGAAGGATTAGCTAACTTGATGCTATTTTCAGGAGAAACATATAATATAACCGCAAGTAAAGAAGGATGTACCAATGACAGCACTACAATAAGATCTCAAACAGATAGAGAAAATCCGGAAATTCTTAAAATAGACTGCGAATACTTACTAGCGGAAGATGAAGTAGAAATATGCTTCGATGAATCGGTAGGAAAAGTAGAATATATACCAGTACAGTCACCAGGAATCGTTAGAACAGATTTAAAAGAAGAATGCGGGACAGGAGAAGAAGGATGTAGATTTAGACCTGAAAAGGACCTTGAATACAAATTCAAATCTCTAAATTCTGAATATGAAAGTGAAAGAAGATACACTTCGGAAGAATTAGAGGAAAAATCACCTTCAGAAGAATGCATACCAATGAAAAAAATAAGTGAAGATGAAAACGAATCAGATGATGACGATAACGATGAGATTGACAAAAAAAAGGGAAAAATTATATACATAGTAGAAAGCGAAGAAGATGAACATAGAC
>JBMCFZ010000002.1:0-15245 GCA_048620055.1 archaeon
GTTCAGGGCCGCTTACGGTAGAATTTAATGCTACAGGGTCAACATCACAGGAAAATAGAGTAATCGAAGAATACAAATGGGACTTTAAAAGCGATAACTACACTGATAAAAAAGGAGAGATAGTTGAAAACACTTATTATACACTTGGAAAACACCAAGCAACTCTTACAGTTAAAGATAACAAAGGAGAAGAAGACTCTTATCAAAAAGAAATAGAGGTTAAAGAATCAGAAGGAGGAACTTATCTATCAGTAGATGCAAAAGATGTTGGAGAAGGATATGCTTACTTAGAAGCAGAAGCAGGAATTTATGAAGATAATCAATTTACTTGTGAAGACATAAAAGTAGAAGCGGAATTCGAAGGACACACATACGTCTTAAAAGATCCTGAAGATAAGACAAATTGCTTCTACACTAGGCAAATTTACATGGGATCAGGAGAACACGAAGTGAAATTCACCGCTATCTACCCGGATGGAAGGAAAGAAGAAGTAAAGGAAGTGAAGATTAAAGGAATGAAACCCAGTATAAGAATATATAACCCCCTTGAAGATGCAAAAGCAGTAGTAAATACTTCAATTGATTTAGAAGCGGGAGCAGTGAAAAGAGAAGACTATGAAGAAGGAGAATTTACAGTAGAAATGGATGGAATAGAGGAAAAATTAGAAAGAAGGGACACTGGAACCTACAGAGGAACTTTAAAATCAAATGAAACAGGTGAAAAAACACTTACATTCACATTCAAAGATGAAGACTGGGAAGTCCAAAAACAAAGAAATATAACAATTCTCAGCGAAGAAGAAGCGGATGAAATGGAGGAAACGGAGAAACTACGAATTGTTTATCCAAGAGATGGAACAAGAATTCCATTGGACGAAAATAGGTTCGTGATGATAAGTTTAATCGGGGAAGACGGTAGAATAATAAGCGATCAAGAAATAAACTACTTCTTAAGAAGATATAATGAAACAGTTGAGGATAGAACAGTTTCTCAAAGGGATAGATTATACGTAACCAGTCAAAGATTCACGGAGCCAGGAGAATACAATTTAGAAGTGGAATGGGAAAATTTGGAAGATTCAATTGACCTGAAAGTAGGAGATCCGGAGGATATACCTGAGGAAAGAAAATTAAAAATAGATGCAGTAACACCGAGAAGAACAACTTACTCGAAAGACAGTGAAATAAGAATAATAGCAAGGACAAAAAAAGAGGAAGAATACATTCATGAACCAAATGTAACTTACAGACTTGGAACTGAAGAAGAGAAAAAACTGGAAAAAACGGATAGAGAAGGAGAATGGAGAGGTAATCTAAGGAAATTAGATGAAGGAAGATATACCTTAACATTAAAAGCGGTACTTGATGAAGAAGTAGCGATGGAGACCGTTGACTTTTTAGTAACCGGAAAGTATCTTGAAGTAAATCCAATGAAACCAACCAACGGCCAAGATATAAATATTGATAAAGGAAAATCAATTGAAATTGAAGCAGAAATCATCGATCAAAATAAAATAATAGCAGATAATGCACATGTTGAAGCATTCATAGAATCCTCCGAAGGAAAAAGATCAAGAGCATTGATGGAACAGGACTCTGAAACAGGAATATACAAAGCTGATTACTACCCTGAAGAAACAGATACATATGAAATAACAATAAAAGCTCAAAAATCCGGACACCTCTCCGAAAAAAGCACAATTCAAACAGATATAAATATAGAAAATGAAGAAAAATCATTAACAAAAATGATAGCCTCACTGGACCTCTATACTTTGATGAAAATAGCTTTAGGATTAGCAATAGTAATATTGATACTTGCAATAATCCATCCATTACGTTTTATAGCAGGATAAAAGTGATTGAATGAAAGTAGCTGCACTTCTGTCTGGAGGAAAAGACTCAATTTATTCTATGTATATAGCTAGCTCTAAATCATGGGAAATTAAAAAAACAATTATAATGAAACCTGAGAACAAGGAATCATGGATGTATCACCATCCAAACAAAAATATACCGGAAACACAATCCAAATTAATGGATATCCCTTACGAATGTGTTAAGACAAAGGGAGAGAAAGAAAAAGAATTAAAATCCTTGAAAAGAGCTTTGAAGAAAATAAAAAAAGAAGAAGGGATAGAGGGATTCATATCAGGTGCGATAGAATCAGAGTACCAAAAGAAAAGACTGGAATACATAGGAGAAGAACTAGATCTGAAAAGCTTTTGTCCTTTATGGAGGAAAGATCCTGAGAAATTAATGGAAAGTCAAATAGAAGATGGAACTGAATTCATTATCAATAAAATCTCCTCAGGTGGATTAAATAAATCATGGTTAGGCAGGAAAATAGATAAAAAAGCTTTAGAAGATCTGAAAAAACTTAATAATGAGATAGGAATACATTTAGCGGGAGAAGGTGGAGAATACGAAACAACTGTCCTCAATTCACCTTTATTTAAAGGAAAGATAGAAGTAAAAAAAGCGGAAAAAATAATGAAAGGTGAAAATAGAGGGATTTATGAGATAAAAGAGATAAGTACAAAGAAGAAATAGGAAAAAATTTGTTGTGATCTAAACAACAGAACATTGAAAAGAAATAAACCGTTAATAAAACACGAGTAAAGAAAAGTTCTGAACAGGTGTAAATGATGAGGAATATACATATAGAGAAAGAAAACAGCACACCAATGGAAAAAAGGAAAACAGAAGTAGTTGAGAGAAAAGGAATCGGACATCCAGATACTATTTGTGATTCAATAATGGAAAGGATAGCGATAGAGTTAACCAAGGAATACAGGAGTAAATTCAACAGAGTACTGCACCATAATTTAGATAAAGGGATGATAGCGGCTGGAAACACAACTACGAAATTCAAAGGAGGAGAAATAAACAAGAAGCCAAAACTAATTTTTGGAGATAGAGCTACGTTTGAATATCAGGGAGAAAAAATAGATGTAGATAGAATAGCTATAGATACAGCTAAGAAATGGTTAAAAGAAAACATAAGGAACTTGAAACCAGGAGAAGTAAGATACAACTCCGAGATAAAACCCGCAGCAGAAAATTTATCGGATATATTTGCAAGAAAAGGTGAAAAACCACCTGCAAACGACACATCAGCAGCAGTTGGATACGCACCTCTCACATCATTGGAAAAAACAGTGAAAAAAACTGAAGAGATACTTAATTCAAAGGAATATAAAAAGAAACATCCATACACAGGGGAAGATGTAAAAGTAATGGGTGTAAGAACAGATAATACTAAAAAAATAACTATAGCAATGTCATTCATAGATAAATACATTGAAACCGTTCCAGATTACTTCAGGAAAAAACAAAGAGCACTAAAAACAATAGAAGAAAAAATTCATGAAGAACTGAATGAAGAAGCGGAAGTATACCTAAATACATTGGACGATAGGAAAAGAGGAAAAAAAGGAATATATCTAACCGTAACGGGAACTTCGGCAGAATCAGGTGATTCAGGACAAGTGGGAAGAGGAAATTTAATAAATGGTATAATACCTTTAAATAGACCACACGTAAGTGAAGCAGCCGCGGGAAAAAACGCCTATTCACACGTGGGGAAGATATATAACTGTTTATCTGATAAAATGGCTGAAGAGATATATGAAAAAATAAATGGAGTGGAAGAAGCTCACGTATGGTTACTAAGTCAAATAGGAAAGCCAATAGACAAGCCTTTTGTGGCCTCAGCTCAGATAAGGACAAAAGGAAACACTAAAATAGATGAAATTAAGGGACCAATTGAAGAAGAGATGAATAGACAACTGGAGAACATCAACGAGTTCTGCGATGACCTATCTCGAGGAAAAATAAAAATATATTGAAAAAAGAAAGATTGCAAAAACCTCTTAATAAATCAATGGTTCATACTAAATAAAAAATAAATATAGGTTCAAAAAATAGCGATTCAAAGAAAAAATGCCTTCAAAGGGCTTTAATCTTTATTTAGTACCCTAAAAAACAAAAGATTTATAAAGGATAACTCCCTTTTAGACACAACGGAGGTGGAACACATGGCAAGACAATTACCAATTGCACCTGTTGACAGAGTAATCAGAAGATCAGGAGCAGACAGAGTATCTGGGGAAGCTGCAGATGAACTAGCAGAAATCCTAGAAGAAGTTGGAACTGAAGTATCAACACAAGCACTAAGACTAGCAAGACACGCAGGAAGAAAAACAGTAACTGCAGAAGACATCCGACTAGCATCCAGACAACTTTAAATCATTTAAAATCGGTTGCGTTGACACAACCATTCAAACCCCCTCTTTCTATTTTTTTATTTTTACATCAAAGTACCTCTATCGCTTTTAATATCTAAAAATAAATATAAAAGTAAATAAGGATTAAGAAAACTTAAATAGAAAATAAGTAAAAATTAAGCCGTTGATTTATCAACAGGATTAACAAAACTATCTTTGGATTCTTCGTCTCTCGAAGTGTCCAGTAATCTTTCAAAAGTCTCAAGGTTAAACTTGGTGTCTGAACAACCATTCTTAAGTAGAGGAACTGCTTGATGAGGTATTCCTATTTCATCCAAGTAATCTTCACCCATTTTTATTTCATTTGGACAGGCTACTCCAACTATGCCTTCGTAGTCTCTATTTTTAATTATTTTTGGGATACAGGACCCTCCTGGTAAAACGTATACATCGTAGCCATTTTCTTCCGCTATTTTAGTCGCTTTGTTTACTAAACAGTCCGGAGAACAATGAGTGCATTCGTAACTAGATAATTCTTTATTGAAATTAGCTTGACATTTATCATCCATATGTTTCCTGGAACAATGAGGTAAGAATAATGCCCTTTTACTAGTTTCTTTGAAATCTTTTCTTTGAGAGAGATTTCTAACGTGAATATCGACTAAGTCACTGACAACTTTCGCTGTATCCGAAAAAGGAACTCCTGTGATCTCTTCCAGCTTAAATTTCTTTGAAACATCTTCTGCTAGATTACCCATCTTCCTATGAATCTCTTTATCATCTAAAAAACCAGCTAGTTTCTGGAAAAATGATCTGGATACTTTTGTTAAATCAAAATCAAAGTCGTAAGCCATTTAATTCACCTAAATGTCCCTCGTGTTTTTAAATTATTCTTAAATTAATTAAATTGATTATGGTTTTTAATGTTTATATTACTTCTATTACCTTTCTCTGACGATATTTGTCAATTTATCATTCAATTCCTTTGATTCACCTTCAATTAAAACGGTTTTCTTCCTAGATCTAAGACCTTCAGTCACTTTTACCTTTGATTCATTCAATCCAAGTAAATTTGAAAACAATGACTCAACTTCTGAATTGGCTTTTCCTCTCTCAGGCTCTGAATTAACATTTACTTTAAGATAAAGAGCAGTAGATCCTTTTAAAGAACTATCTTTTGAATTTGGGTTGACTTTTACCCTTAATTTAACTCCTTTTATGGTTTCTTCTATCCAATTAGGTTTATCTAAATCAAAGGTATCCATCGTACCACACTAAGTTATGGTGTATTCTCCTTAAATAAAGTTAAATAAAATAATAGAAGTAATTAACTCGTGATGAATATGAATGGAATATCCCATGAAGAAGCATTGAAAATGGTTGAAGAAAACGTTGAGAATGAGAACCTGAAGAAACACATGTACGCGGTTGCATCGATAATGAAGAAGATAGCTCAAGAGATTGAAGAAGACCCTGAAGAATGGTACAAAGTGGGTTTACTCCACGATGTTGACTACGGAAAAACTGAGGACAAACCGGAAAAACATGGATTGATCTCAGCTCAAATGTTGAAGGATAAACTGCCTGAAAAATCTTTGAAAGCAATAAAATCACACAACCATGAGAATACAGATGTAAAACCATCATCGAAACTTGATTATGCATTGATAGCTGCGGATGCAGTATCAGGCTTAGTAGTAGCAACAGCTTTAGTGATGCCAAACAGCAAGATAGAGGAAGTTAGAGTTAAATCAGTTTTAAAGAAATTCGATGATTCCTCTTTCGCTAAAAAAATAGATAGAGAAAGGATAATGAAATGTGAAGAGCTAGGAATGAATAAAGAAGAATTCATTGGATTAAGCCTCAATGCGCTGAAGGGGATAAATGAAAAACTAGGATTATAGAATACTTAAAATTGATATTTATCCAAATCATTTATAAATATTACCTACGTATTGAAACATGAGGTAATTCCATGCCAGAATATAAGATTAAGGGGAAAAACACTGAATTCACCGTTGAACTCCCTAAATTAATAGATGAGAGAACTAAAGAGGTAATAGAAAAAACCCTGAAGCAATGTGTTGAGCCGCAGAACCGAGAGAAAGTCATGCAAGTTTTCAATCAATTATTATCACAAACAAATCTATTGATAGATGAATTAAAAAAAGATGGAAGTTACCACAAGGAATTAGAAAAAGATGTAAGACGATTTGTTGGAATACAAATGAAGAAAGGATTCAAAATAGGAGATAAAGCAATTCAACCCTATGAAGTAGATATAGTCAGAAACGCTATGAAATCACAAATGGTTTACGAAGGAGATGTAATAGAAAATCTACCTAAGAAGTACCAAGAGATAGCGAAAGATTTATTTGTTTCATTGGAACTGGGAAGAATGGCTTTAGAAGCGGGAATGGTCATAGGGATATTGATATCAACTGAACAAGCTGAGAAATTCTACGAAGAGGAAGTAAAAGGTGTAGATGGGCAAAAGAAGAAACTGGATTACATTAATTAACATAAAGCAAATTTTTTTATATTTAGTTATTCGTACTTTTCCAAATAAATTTAAAATTAAAAACCTAGGGACCTACAACTATAACTAAAATAATCTATATCTAAAATAAAGTGAATTTAAATGAATCTTAGAGAAGCACAGATGTCCATACAAGAAGGATTACGAAAGAACCTAGTTCTAGTAGCGGGACCATGTATCGTGAAATACAAGGGAAGAGCAGGATCACAATTAGCAGAGGGAGAAAGATTAATATTGATAAAAAAAGACGGTACTTTTTTAGTTCATCAAAACACTGGTTTTAAACCGGTTAATTATCAACCAACAGGAACCAAGGTATCAGTGAAAGTAGAAGAAGGCTTCGAGGATAAGTCAAATCAAAAACTAGTTATAAAAGCATATCGAAGAGAACCTAGAGAAGTTATCAAAGTAATAATGCCTGAAGTAGCTTTCGTGAGAAACATTGAATTGAGGGATGATGAGGAAATAGATATCTGTGGAACCGAAAGGCAACTTGCGAATATGTTGATGGAGGACTTATCAATAGTGGAAAAAGGACTGAAAGCAAAACAAAAGGAATCCCCCCTACCACAAGGAGATGTAGATATATTTGCGGAGGACGAAGAAGGTAGATACGTTATTATTGAAGTTAAAAGAAAGAAAGCTGGGTTGAAAGCGGTTACTCAGCTGAAGAGATATGTAGATGAAGTGAAAAAGATAAAAGACAGAGAAGTTAGAGGAATACTATGTGCTCCTGGTATCTCGAAGAAAGCGAAGAATCATTTGGAGAAAAAGAATTTAGAATACAGTGTACTCGACTTTGAAATAGAGGACTTTGACTTCGCTTCAATAAAGGGACTCAGGAAAAAACAAAAGGGATTAACCGAATTCAATTAACCAATGAGTCCAGATAGTGAGAACTTGGTTCACTTTAAAATAAAACCGAGATTTTTCTTTTAATTATCTAGCATTTAGATCTCATTAGATAGGTTTTTATTTAAGGAGTTCTTTATTACCACAGGTGAAAAAATATGACTGATGTTAATCCAGAAGAAATTGAAGAAGAAAAAGAAGAATTAAAGGAAGCTGAAGCAGGAGACCTGCCACTTCCAAATGCAACGGTAGTAAGACTAATGAAAAACAATCTTTCAGATGGGAAGATGATCAAGAAAGAAGTCAAGATAGCGATGAACAAATTCCTAGAGGAAGTACTGAAAGATGTTACTAAAACACTCAATGAGTACCCATATGCAACTATAGATTACCACATGTTTAGAGAAGCAATAAAACCATTCCAACAAGGAAAAGAAATACAAAAAGAAAAAGAAAGAATAAACACGCATCTAGATGCTATAATAAGTGACTGCAGATCAATACAGAGAGACATGGGTAGAAAATTCGAAGAACCAAAGACTTCGGGAAAAGACATTGAACTCTAAAGGAATAAGAATCTAGAAAAATCTAAGAATTAAAGTAAATAAGTTAAATGGGTTTATTGAGCGAAGGGAATATCTTCTTCTGTTTTCAATAAACTCTCTCTACTACTTTGGAATACTTCTCCTGTTTTAGCATCTATCTTAGCTTGGAATAAAGATAAAGATGCTGATATAAGGTTAACTTCCCATATGATCCTTTTTTCTTCTTTTTTTATGCTCATTATAATTTGACTAATCTTTCTTTCTCCTTCTTCAAGATTTTCTCTTTCCTTATTGGTTTTTTCCAGTGCTTCCTCAGCTGTTAATTCAATATCATCTGGGTTTAATTCTTCAGTTGATGGATCTATCGCTTTCGCTGATTCTCCAAACTCAATTCCTCCTTCTCCTTTCACTATCCCTTGAACTACTTCTTCTTTCTTAGAACTGTAAAAAGTTATTATCCATCTATCCAATCCACCTGATTGTGGTTTGAATATAGCTATGCCTGAATTGAGGAAATAATCTTTCTCAATTGATTTTTTTATATCTTCGTTTTCCCTTATTTTTTCAAGGGCTTCTTTGAAATCTATTTCCATTTTAATCCTCTTTTGAAATCTATTTTGTTTTAACAACTTTATTTATCTAGCTCTTCGTTTTTATTTCTCCTTTTTTTCAGTAAAAAGAAAATGAAATTATTATAAATGAAGGAGTTTTTCCAATATAGTGAGATGATTACACATGGGAATACGTAAAGTGATACTTTCAGTTTTCACGCTTGTCTTAATCACGATTATGTTCGTCTCTATTTACCTCTTATTTTACTCAAATGATTTAGATGCTCCTGAAAGAGATTTATCCGAGTGTTACGATGCAGCTAGAAGTAGAGCTGACGGAGCTGACCGAGGAGTATGTTATGAACATTGTACTGATATGCAAGGAGAGCCCCTTGAAGAAAATGTTTTAAATGATTGTTTAGCAGGCAATTACGAAGCGATATTAAAACGTATAGGATAGAAACTAGGTATATTTAAAGAGTTTATTTGTTTATAAGTTAATTTCAATTATTTCGAGTCTTTAGATTTTTTTATGTATTTCCCAGAGTCTTTCCAGTACGGTTAGTATTGCGAATCCAAGTAAGAAGGACATTCCGTACCATAGGAACCTGTAGTCGATTAATGCTAGGGTTGAAAGAACTACGATCGCTAATGTTCTTGGGAATCTTCCTAACATTCCTTTGTATAGTCTTTCTCCTAGCACTGCTTGTGACTGTGTTCCCAAGTAAGATATCATAAGCACAGATATTGCTGTTATGAAACCTATTTCTGTTCTAACAAATCTCGATAGTGCCAGTCCTCCAAATATCGACATGTCTACTATTCTATCCGCTACGTGGTCAGCTATATCTCCTTTTTTACTTGTTCTATTCAATTTTTTAGCTATTTCCCCATCTAATAAATCTAAGAAACCGCTTACTATTACTAAAAGAATCCCTATCGCTAAATGATTGAAAGCAAATGTTATCCCTGCAGATACACCTAGAATTAGAGACATTAGGGTAACGTGATTTGGATTTACATCCACTACAAATGGTCTTAATGCTTTTTCTCTTATTTTTTCCAAATTCATTTTATCCTCTTCTTATGATTTTTTCCCGGTTAAATATATTACTGATGATACTCTCTTTGAAAAGAATATCTTTCTCCCTATGTAATCCAATTTACTGAAGAATAAAGGTAGAGGTTTAGGAGAGAATCTGTAGGCTCCGTAGGGTATTAGAAAATCTCTTTTTATCTCTATATTGTAAAATCCGTTTCTGACTAATAGGTTCTTCATTTTTCTCTTTCTTCTAAGCTTACTTTTCATTGGTAATGACTTATTGTAAAGCATTCTAAGGCTCCATAGGTTGAAGAAATCGAAGAGAACTCTATCATTGGTTACTCTTTTCATTTCTTTGAAAAGTCCTTTTGGATCCGGTACTAAGTGGAATAGCCTCATCGCTGTTACTATGTCGAATGAATTGTCTTCGAAACCAGTGTTTAATGCATCCCCTTTAATGAAATTTATTTTATCTTCAACCCCTCTTTCTTCAGCTTTCTTTTTTCCTTCATTGAGCATTTCTTGAGATATATCCATCGCTGTTACTTCTGCACCTTGTTCAGAGAATAGTACAGAGTATCTACATGTTCCTGCACCTAAATCAAGTATTTTCTTTCCTTCTATATCTCCCAGTAAATCTAAGACATTTTTCTTTTCTCTACGATTGATTATTTCTCCACCCTGGCCTGTGAACCTTTCTTCATCGTATTTCGATGCTACTTCTCCTTTTTTGTAGAATTTAACCATTTAATCACTTTTAATCCATTAAGAAAGTTGATGTTTTCTCCATTTCTTTTTTTATTTCTTCTTCACTTGCCGTTGGAAGTTCTTCTTCTTTAAGAGGGAATTTTTCTTTGAATTCTCTCCATGTTTCCTCGGGATTTTGAGAGAAGCAAATGAAGATCGCTTTTTTTCCTTTTACTTTTGCTTTCTCTATAGCTTCCTTTATCTGTCTCGTTCCCGTTAATCTTAAGAGTAATCCAATTGTTTCAACGTGGCTTATCTCTTCACCTTGTTCGTAAGCTCTTTCAGTTTCCTTCACCGCGTGTATGACATTTTTCCTTGAAACAACTACCTCTCTATTTACTATCTGCGTGTCTTCATGGTCATCGAGGAAATCAATGATTTTACTTGAATCCTCTTCCTCTAGAAATTCCACTGCCTTTACAAGTACTTCTCCATCTTTCCTTTCCATTATTTTTTCACTCTTTTTTGTTATGTAATCTCTATTATGTAATTAACCTATTGATAAATAAATGTTTGGAGACGTGGATTTGAAAGTTAACTTGCAAAAAAATATAATGTTTTTAAACCTTCATTTCTTATTATGTATAGAAGATAAAATTCACATTGGAGGTACATAAAAATGATTAAATTGACTCAGATCTTGATGGTTTTTCTCGGACTAACACTGATAGCAGGAATAGGAGTAGCTCAAACAGAGATACAAGACTGGTATGACTTAAATGACGTTAGGAATGATAAGAATGGTAATTATATACTTATGAATGATTTAGATTCAACTACTGCTGGTTACGATGAGTTGGTTAACACCAGTGATGGCTGGGATCCAATAGGAAAATATGAGAGAGATAGTTCTGGACAAATAGTAAATGATGATCCGTTTACAGGTTTTTTTGATGGTAATGGATATATAATAGATGATTTATATATCGGTAGAGGAGGGAATAGACTAGGTTTATTTGGATATATTGAATCTGCAGATATAACTAATCTAGGAATTACAAATATAAACATATCAGAAGGAAATTGGCATGTTGGGGGTTTGGCAGGGAGAAATTACTATAGTGATATATCTAATTCATATGTTACTGGGTTTATAAATGGTTCCGAAGAAGTAGGTGGGTTGATTGGGAATAACTGGCGTGGAAATGGTTCAGATTCTGGAGGTGTTTATGATTCTTATGCTTATATTAATGTAACTGGTGATAATAGAGTTGGCGGACTAATTGGACGGAATGGAGCTTTTGTTAACAACTCACATGCTATAGGAAATGTAAATGGGAAAAATGAGATTGGAGGATTAATAGGGTATGGTCAAGGAAGCTATGATGTATTATATTCTACTGTATCTAACACCTATTTTAAAGGAACAGTTAATGGTTCTGGGGGGGTAGGTGGTCTAATAGGAAGTAATAGGGATTTTATTAAAGATTCACATTCAAATGCTACTGTAGAAGGCGTGAGTAAAGTAGGAGGTTTAACGGGAGATAGTACTATAAGCCATGTTTCAGATACTGGTTATTCCTATTATATTTCAAATTCGTATGCTACTGGTAATGTGACAGGTAAAGAAAAAGTTGGTGGTCTTTCTGGAGAGAACCAGGTAAATGTTTCTAAATCTTATTTTGAAGGTAATGTTGAAGGAGATAATGAGGTTGGTGGGTTATTTGGGGAACATTTTTATAAATATGATGTTAGTGATACGTATTACAATATTCCTTCTGTATTAATTAACGGGAAAAATAGAGTTACTTTTGGAGCATTGTATGAAGATCAATATAATGATTGGTTTAATTCAGGTAAAGAATTGGATATAAGCAACTATGAAAGTACATTAATACCTGCAAATGAAAACACATACAACATAACCAATATAACAGGCCTAAAACACTTATTGGGCTTTGCAAACAACGAATCATATTCATTCCAACTCACAGATAACATAGAATTAGCAGAAAATGAATATGAACTACACATACCTTATTTAGCTGCTGACTTCAACGGAAATAACTACACTGTAGATAATCTACATATAAACCAATCATTCAACAATAATATAGGGATGTTCGGATACACTGATGGGAGTGTTGTTGAAAACATGAAGGTTGTGGATGTTGATATAAGTGGTAATAGGAATACTGGTGGTTTAATTGGAAGTAATTATGACAGTTTAGCTATTGAATCTTATTCTAATGGGTCTATAACTGGGGATAATGGTGTTGGTGGTCTAATAGGATTTATTAATGAAGGTAGTTTTATATTGGGCTCATATTCTACTGCTAATGTAACTGGACGGAAAATAGTAGGTGGTTTAATTGGTGAAAGTCTTGAAGGTTTGGTTGAAAATTCTCGATTCAATGGAAGAGTTATATCTAAAGGAGAAAGATTAATTTCAAAAGTAGGTGGATTAGTTGGTTCTGAAAACCCTGGGTTCTACGGTGAAACAATAAAAAATTCTCAATCAGAGGGAATAATAACGTTAAATGTCACTAATCTAAACGAAACTGGAGATGTAGGAGGACTTGTAGGACAGGGAATAAACATAGTAGAAAGTAAATCCAATGCGACTATAGATGTAATTGGTGGGCTAAAGCAAGAAGTAAGAGTAACTGTAGGTGGTTTAGCAGGACATCTGATTAAGCCTTTTGTTCCTACAGCTATGGGAGAAAGTTCTACACTTAATAATTCCTATTCAGAAGGAAAAATTACGGAAGACTTGGAAAGTATAGAAGATAGAGGAATGTTATTTGCCGGTGGTTTAGTAGGTTATAACAATAATGACCTAATAATTGATAGTTATTCAACAACTTCAATAACTAAGAATACTCAAAATAAGAGTATTATAATAGGATCACTTGTAGGCTCTGAGGATTCTGATAGTCAAACTGTAGATTCTATTGCTCTTGAAAGCAATTTCTCTCTAATAGGAATAAACCAAGGGGAACAAACTGGAAGAGTAACAGAGGCACCTGAAGAGGATATGAAAAGCATTGCTCTCTACACTTATGATGATTTTAAAGACTATGATGCGTTAAACAAGGTTTGGGATATCACGATTAACTCAGTATCCTCTGAAGATGGCGACTCCTATCCATATCACGGGAACTCTTGGATGATAGACCAAAAATCATTCTCTTATGAGATTGAAGATTGGTGTAATCTTCACAGCATTAGATACGACTTAGAAGGAAACTATACTTTAATGAACAATCTTAATGAATCTTCAGATTGCTATTACGAATATAACAACAAAACAACAGAAGGATGGGACCCAATAGAAGAATTCAAAGGACAATTCAACGGACAAGGACACAAAATAGATGAATTATACATGGATAGGCAGAATATCAGTTCAGCTGGTTTATTCAGCATTATAAGTAACGAGGGAGAGGTTAAAGACCTAGAAATTACAAATATCAATATATCCGTCGATAGAGAACAGGGTGGAGATTGTGGATTATCAATAGGTGGATTAGCGGGAAGAAACGCTGGAAATATCTATAACACAAATTTAACCGGAACTATAGCCTCAAACAATTCATATGGAACTGAACCAGCAGTAACCGGTGGACTCTTAGGTCAAAATGGCAATAGAACCTGCGACGAATTTGGAGAAGGCGGGAACATCACAAACTCACATACACATGTAAACATAACTGCAGTAGTACCTATTGCAGAAAATATACATGCTGGTGGACTTATTGGCTGGAACGGACCAGGAGGCGGCGATGCAGGATATATAAAAAACTCCTCAGCATCAGGAGATGTAACAGCAGATTCAAATCGTTCTACTCATGCCGGAGGATTAATAGGCCGAGTTGGATCCAGTTACGAGGAAAATGATGGAGCAGTCATAAACTCACACGCAACAGGTAACATTTACGCAACCGGCCCCAACCACGCCCGTGCCGGAGGACTAATAGGACAAAACTCCGGATGGAACAGTATAAATGGCACAGTACAAAACTCTTACGCCACAGGAAGCGTTACGATAGAAGGTGGAGACAGCGGTAACCGCGCCGGAGGACTAATAGGGCTGACCTTCAGCCCAGTACATAGGTCTCACGCTACGGGAAATATTAATGCAGGAATCTCAGAAGGTATAAATAAGAACCCCTATGGAAGAGGATCTCTTTTTGCAGGAGGATTAATAGGACAGATCACTGGATCACCCCAAGATGTTGAAATATCTGAATCTTATTCAACTGGCTCCGTAACAGCCAATGACCCCGACGGAAGCTTAGCCGGATGTGGACTGGGAACCGGCGGACTGATAGGTAGAAAAACCATCTTCGATGAATCAATCAGTGTAACTATCTCAGATTCCTATACAACTAGTAATGTTTCTGCCTTAGGAAATAACTCAGCGATAAATATCTCTGGAGGCGGATTAATGGGACTCGACGGTGGCGATAATAATTATATAGAACATGGTACTACTATCCTCAACAGCTACGCAGCAAATGAAGTGCAAAGCGATAACCACACAGGCAGCATAATAGGCACGACCTGGATAACTGACGAGGCCGGAGACCCAACCAACATAACAAACAGCTACGCAGACAAGAACCTAACAAACGAAGACCTAATCGGCCACGTCTATAATGAAAGCCAAGTTGAACCCGTGACTGAAAATAGCGGTCTTAAAACGACAGAACAAATGCGGAACATATCTACATTCAATGAAACCTGGAGTATAGGCTCATATACTGAAGAAGACCTAAATGATGGATATCCTTTCCT
>JBMCFZ010000003.1:0-14413 GCA_048620055.1 archaeon
GGTTAAAATCATTCTTGATCTTCCGGATCCAGATTCAGATAAATTCATAAATAGAATAAAGAGATATGTTGAAATACCTGAAGATATTGAGGTAATAGCTGAACATGGAGCTGATGATAAGTATCCTGTTTGTTCTGCAGCTTCAATAATAGCTAAGGTGGATAGAGATAATCATGTTGCTGATTTAAGTGAGGAGTACGGGTTGGAGATAAGGACGGGTTACCCTCATGAAAAATCTGTTAATGATTTCCTCGAGAAGATTGTGGATGAAGGTAAGGAGTACCCTGATTTTGTTAGAACCAGTTGGAGGACAGCTGAAAGGGTAAAAGAAAATAAGGAACAAAGTAAAATTGGGGACTATTAACTAGATTAATGTTCAGGCTACTTAGAATTCTTCTTCAATCATTTTATCTATTAACTCTTCAACGTCCGGTTCTTCTAAGGGTCCACATATCTCTCTATATATCTTCACAGGAGTATTCGCTTCTAGTTGGGCTAATCCATTGTAGAAACCTGTTTTCATTCCTTCTTCTTCATCATCTCTGAATCCTATGAACATCAATATCACGTCTACTTTTTTTGATAATCTTTTAGCTTTCCCTATAGCTGCTATTGGATCTTCTGCTATCGCTGTTTTTATTTCAAGAGGCGCTATTTCTTCTTCAAGTTTATCTCTTGCTTCTTCCAGAACTTCTTCCCTTGCTTGAATTATCCCTATTTTCATGTTTAATCACTAAGAAATAGAGGTTTCAATAATAAAAAGATATGGTTTCATCTGGTTCTTTGAGATAAATAAAGAAAAAAACCAAGGGAAAAAATAAAGTGGTTTTAGGGCGCTACATCGTTTTTTTCAAAAGGATGTAGATACTACATCGCTCATTTCAGAGGGATGTAAACATTACATCATTCCGCCCATTCCAGGTGGCATTCCGCCTGGTGCTCCGCCTGGCATTCCACCAGGTGCTCCTTGAGATCCGCCGGAATCTCCGCCTCCGGAGCTTGAGATTATGTCGTCTATTCTTAGTATCGTGTTCGCTGCTTCTGATCCGCTGGATATTGCTTGTTCCTTTACTTTTGTTGGGTCCGTTACTTTCAGGTTTTCCATGTTCTCTACTTTGCCTTTTAGAACATTTACTCCGTAGTGTTTTTTACCTGAGCTGTGTTCGGATCTTAGTTTTACTAGTGTATCTATTGTATCCATTCCTGCGCTCCTTGCTAGTACTCTTGGTATTGCTTCAAGTGCTTCTGAGAATTTTTCTATCGCTAGTTGTTCTCTTCCGCCTACGTGGTCTGCGTATTCTTTTAGTTTCATTGCTACGTATGTTTCTATTGCTCCTCCTCCTGTTACTACTTCTCCTGTTTCTATTGCACAGGTTAGTGCTCCTATTCCATCTACTACTGCTCTTTCAGCTTCTTCTACTACGTGTTCTGTTCCTCCTCTTACGAGAATTGTTACTGCTTTGGCTTTTGGACATCCTTCTACGAATGTCATTTCTGAGTCACCCATTCTTTTTTCTTCTACATTTTCAGCGTTTCCTAAGTCTTCTTTGGTTAGGTCATCTACACTTGATACTATTGATGCTCCTGTTGCTCTCGCTAGTTTTTTCATGTCGCTTTTCTTTACTCTTCTTATCGCTGTTATTCCTTTTTTTGCTAGGTAATGTTGTGCTGCGTCGTCGATTCCTTTTTGGCAGAATATTACTTTTGCTCCTACTTTGTCTATTTTGTTAACCATTTCTTTTAGCATGTTTTCTTCTTGTGCTAGGAATCCTTCTAGTTGGTCTGGGTTTGTTATTTGTATTTCTGCATCTGTTTCTGTTCCTTTTACTTCTATTGGTGCATCAATTAAAGCTATTTTTGGGTTTTCGTGTCTGCTTGGCATGTTGCTGTGTACTCTTTCTTTGTCAACTACTATTCCGTCGATTAACTCGGAGTTTTCTAGATTTCCTCCACCTACTGTTTCTATCTTTATGTTGTCCTTGTTTATTCGATATTTTCCGTTCTTCTTGTCAGCTACTTGTTTGACAGCTTTCACTATTAATGCTGCTAGGATTTCTTCTTTTCCTATCGCTGTTCCTTTGGATTTCATACTTGTTGAGCAAACATTTTGAAGAATCTCTTCATCTTCTATTGTTACTTCCTGGCTCGCATCTTTCAGATATTTTATTGCTTTTTCTTGAGCTATTTTGTATCCTTTTATTATTAGGCTTGGATGGATATCTTGGTCCAACAGTTCTTTTGCTTGGCTTAGTAGTTCTCCCGCTATTACTACTGCTGTTGTTGTTCCGTCTCCAGTTTCTGTGTCTTGGGTTTGAGATACTTCTACTAGCATTTTTCCTGCTGGGTGTTCTATGTCCATTTTTTCAAGTATTGTAGCACCGTCATTGGTTACTACTATATCTCCTATTTCGTCCACTAGCATCTTGTCCATTCCTTTTGGACCTAGTGTTGTTTTAACTATTTCTGCTACTTGTTCTCCTGCTGCGATGTTGCTTCCTTGTGCTCCTTTTCCTCTTTGTCTTTCAGTGTCTTCAGACATCACTAAAATTGGTGTTCCTCCTAATCTTGGCATATTGATTACCTCCTTGTTTTCTATTTTTTGTTTCTATTGGTCTAACTAAAATTATTCTTAAATTTAGTTCATTTTATTAAAATTCAGAGAAGTTATTTCTTTTTCTTTCTTCATTCATTCTTTTTCTTCACCCCTTTTTAAATTCCTTTCGTTTTTCACGTGAAGTTGAATGAAGAAAACTATTAATTTGTCGAGTGACATCTATAATAGTGAGTTGCCTGTGAAATATTTTTAACTTCTTATCTGTCGGGATAGCATAGTGGTTATGCACCGGCCTGCAGAGCCGAGCACAAGGGTTCGAATCCCTTTCCCGAC
The DNA here is from genome assembly GCA_048620055.1 of archaeon. Lineage (GTDB taxonomy): Archaea > B1Sed10-29 > B1Sed10-29 > B1Sed10-29 > B1Sed10-29 > B1Sed10-29. Next base: position 2,888 of record JBMCFZ010000003.1, read on the forward strand.
TTTTCCTTATTTCTTCTTAATTATACCTTCAAGTTGATTTAAGTAATTTTCAGTGCTCTTCATTTCCTTAAAGTACTTTGGCTTTTTTTCTTCTTTCCATTTCTTTTTATTTTCTTTATATCTCTTTTTTTGTCTTTTTATCTCATTTTTTAATTTATTTTTATCTTTTTTTCTAGCTTTACGTAGTTTTTTCTGTAGTTTTGAGTGGTTCATTTTATCATCCTCTATTTTTTAGTTACCCAAATAGGTTTAAAGATAAATTACAATAAATAAGTAATCCATTTAAATTAAAAGTATTTACTTGTAAGAGAGGGATTGAAGTGACTTTAAAATTGTACAATTCAATGACGAATGAGAAAGAAGAATTTAAGCCCATAGAAGAGGGAAAAGTAAGGATGTATACATGCGGTCAAACCATCTACGATGATCTCCATGTGGGTAATGCAAGAGCATATTGCACTTGGGATGTTTTAAACCGTTACTTAACTTGGAAAGGCTACGAAGTATTTCACGTTCAAAATATAACAGATGTAGGTCACTTAACAGATGACGCTGACCAAGGAGAAGATAAAATAGAGAAAAGAGCTAGAGAGGAAGGAATAATCCCTCGGGAACTAGTGACTAAGCAAATAAGAAAATACTACAGAGAATTGGACGAATTAAATATTAAGCAATACGATGTATCACCGAGAGCAACCGGACATATCCCTGAAATGATAGAGGCAATAGAGAAAATAATTGAAAATGGATATGCTTACGAAGCCAATGGATCAGTTTACTTCGATGTAGAGAAGTTTGACAAAGAACATGGTTACGCGAAGATACCAGGGATGGATATAGAAGAACTTAAAGCCGGAGAAGGAGGAAGAGTAACTGAAGAAGAAATGAAGGAGAAGAAAAATCCTTATGACTTCGCCCTATGGATAAAAGCAGATTCAAACCACATAATGAAATGGAAATCTTCATGGAGCTTAGGTTACCCAGGTTGGCACCTTGAATGCAGCGTCATGTCCACGAAATACCTTGGAGAAAAGTTTGACATCCACGGTGGAGGAGTTGACCACAAATTCCCACACCATCCGAATGAAAGAGCACAGAACTACGCTATGAGTAACCTCAATGAAGAACCTGTGAATTACTGGATACATAGCGAATTCTTAACCGTTGATGGAGAGAAAATGAGCAAGTCAAAGGGGAATTTCTACACTGTCAGAGAACTTTTAGATAAATATAGTGGAGAAACACTTCGAATGTTCTACGCATCAACTTATTACAGAAGACAAACAGATTACAATGAAAATTCAATAAAAGACGCTGAGAAGAAACTTGAAAGACTGTATAATACATTGTTTGAAATTGAAACCTCTGAAGGTGGTGAAAAAGAGAGTTTGAAACCGAAGATAAAGGAAGTTAAGGAAGAATTTAAAAGAGCAATGGATGATGATTTAAAAACCCCTGAAGCATTAAATGCCCTGTTAAAGTTCAGTAAAGAGATTAACAAATCTCTTGATAATAAAAAAGAAATCCTAGAAGAAGCAAAAGATACTTTAAGAGAATTAGGAGGAATACTTGGGCTTAAACTTGACTCTTCAAATAAGGAGAGTTTTGAAGAATCTGAAGAATTATTAAACTTATTAATAGAGGTTAGAGAGGATCTAAGAAACAGAGAAGAATATGAATTGAGCGATAAAATAAGATCTAAATTGAAAGAGATAGGTGTAGAGTTACAGGATACTGATGGAAAAGTTAAATGGAAAAGAGTTTAACTGAAATATTTTCTTAAGTCTCTATTCTACTAATATAGCTGGCTTCATAGGCATTGATTTCTCAGCTTTTTTCTCTTCTGTTTTCTCAGAGTCTATTACTTTTATTTCTCCTTCAAATGTTTCTTTTAAGTATCTTATTGACTGTTCAACTGCTTTTACCTCTTTTTCTTTACTTATGACTTTTTTCCTTAATTTATATTTATTTTTCTGTAGATATTGTCCGTAGCTAGCTGCTTTTTTACCGTGTTTCTTGATTTCTTCATCTTTCATTATTTCTTTTATTACATTTCCTTTTGTCTTCACTGCTTTTTCGTAGGCTTTTCTCTTCCACTCTGTAGCTATGAATAACTTGATTTTACTTGGCTTTTCCACTTCCACTAGATTCATAACGTTTCTTATGTCTTCCTCTAGGTTTTTTATTGTTTCCTCTGCTAGTTCTGTTTCTTCACTTATTTCTTCTTTTTGAATCTCTGGGTATTTTTCCCTTGAGATTAATCCGTTTCCAACGGTTTTCTCCCAAATCTCTTCACATATGAATGGTGTGTATGGTGCCATTGATTTTATCCATCTCTTAATTGTTTCTTTAACTGTTTTCGAAGTCTTACCTGTTTCTTTTCTTTTTCTGTATCTATCCACATCTTTCATGAAGTCGAATAGGATTTCGTCAATTACTTTTCTAAAGTCTTTTTCTTCAAATGCTTCTTCAGCTTTTTCGAGATGTGTGTTGAATCTTGATTTCAGCCATTTGTCTATTTCTTCTTCTTTGACTTCTTCGGCGTTTATCATTTTCTGTGTTTTTTCCCAGAATTTCTCCAGGTTTCTCTTGTAGCTTTCTCCTTTTTCCTGTGTGAATGTGATGTCGTTGAACGGTGAGGATTCGTGTGCGTAGAATAACCGCATTGTATCTACTCCATATTTTTCAGCCATTTTATCAGCTGATATTCTTGCACCTCCTTTTGATTTGCTTAATTTACCTCCTTTTCCCGTTAACCACCAGTTTACTAGTATCGATTTTGGCCAGTATTTCTCAGGGAATATAGCCACGTGGTTCATTAGGAATGGTGGGAAATGCACTGTTTTATGTTCTTTTCCTCCTTCGTTAAGATCATCAGGATACCAGTAGTCGAATGCTTTTCTTATTTCTTTCAGTTTCTCTTCTTTGAGTCCCGTTGAATCAGCTGCTTCTTTCAAGGTTATTTCTTCTAGGAATACGTAGTTGAAGAACTCTGGCGTTAAGTTTTCTTCCTTGATTTCTCCTTTGTTTACGAATTTTGATATTATGTAATACGCTGGGTACAGTGTTGAATCTGCTATTGGTTCTATTATCCATTTTTTATCCCATGGTAACTTTGTTCCCAGCCAGTTACCTTGTCTGGTTGCTGCTCTTTGTTCGAACCAGTCAAGTGTTTCTTGTATGTTCTCATGGTATTTCTCTGGTTTTATATCCATTTCCTTAGCGTGTTTCTTTGTTTTCTCGGTTAGTTCTCGGTTTCCGTAGTTTATGAACCATTGATCAGTAATTTCTCTTATATTGACTTTTTTCCCACATCTACATATTACTTCTTCTGACAGATCTCTCAATATATCGGCTTGGTTTTTCCTTATCATCTCTTCTTTTACTTTTTCCTTTGCTTGTTCTACTTTCATTTCAGAGTATTCTCCACAGTTTTTATTCATTCTTCCGCTGTGAAATCCTTTTTTATAGATCTCTTTCGTTGCTTCCTCTAGTTTCGGGTCTTCAGTGTTTTTTATTCCTTTTTCTTCACATATTTCCTTCGCTGGAAGCTCTCCATATCCTTTTGAATCTATGATTGGTATTGGTTTAACTTCATCCATTATGGAGGGATCCACTCCGTATTTTTCAAGAGCTTCAGGATTTTCCTTAAGTTCCTTTATTCCCATCCAGTCGTAAGGTGCATCTGAGGGAACTGAAGTCACTATTCCCGTTCCTTCTTCAGGTGAACAGAATTTTGATGGCAGTATAGGTATCCATTTATCTAGTCCCGGTGCTTTGACTTTTTTCCCAAGGAGTTCTTTTCCCTTTATCTCTCTTTTTTCCTTTATTTCTTTTCCTTGTAGTTCTAGTTTCTCCGCCGCTGGCTTTGACACTACCCAGTTTTCTTCGTTCACTTCTACTTCCAAGTAAGTTACTTCTGGGTCTAAGAACAGGTTTGTCTGACCAAACACTGTTTCCGGTCTCAAAGTAGCCGCTGTTAAGTAGAAATCTTCGTCCTCCGATTTGAATTTTAGAACTACGTATTCCTGTTCCTCGGCTTTTCCTCCTTTCGATATATCTGTCTCTGATTCATCTATAGCTACTGGTCCGTGTTCAGGACATGATGATGCGTAGTACTTTCCTTGTTTCAATAACCCTTTTTCTTTTAGTTTTATGAATTGCCATTCTATGAATTTACTGTATTCAGGGTAAGTCGTAGATGTCCAGGATTCTTCGTCAAATGATAACCCGTATTTTTTCCACGTTTCCCTGTATGCTTCGCTAAATACTTCTAGTGCTTTTTCCGGGCTTTCCTTAACTTTTTCTATCTCTTCTTCAGTCGCTCCATGGTCCTTCATGTATTGAAGTTTTTCCCCGCTTTTTACTTTCTTAATTATTGATAGCAAGTTATTTCCTGAAGCGTGTATTCCTCCAGGGAAGAAAACGTTGTGACCTTCCATTCTTTTTTTACGAGCTATAAAATCAGTATAACTGTATCCCCGCATGTGCCCTATGTGCATGAACCCTGTTACATTAGGATAAGCGAAGTGGAGCATGTATTTAGGTTCTTTTTTATCTAGGTTTTTTACTTCTGCTCTAGATAGTTTCTCCTCTTTCCATTTCTCTCTCCATTTTCTCTCTATCTCTTCTGGTTTGTATTTTTCCATGTGAATCCTTAGTTCATCACGTTGAATGATATCTCAATCTCTCTGTCTTTTATTTTTACCTTCTTATTGGCTTCGTATTCTTTCTCTTGTCTCTCTGAATCTATATCTATTTTTTCCGCTCCCGTTCTCCTTTGAATTCTCTCTTCCCATTCTTCTAATTTTCCGGCTGTATCTTGATCAGTCTTTACATGTAGCTCTATATCCTGTTTTTTCTCTAGTCCTGCTTTTTTCCTCATTTGCTGTGTGTGTCTCATTACTTCTCTCGCTATACCTTCCTTCTCTATATCTTCGTTTATTTCCTTATCTATGTATATCTCTCCTTTACTGAATACTCTTGCTTCGAGGTTTTCAGGCATCTTTCTATTCGTTATTATATGTTTCCCTTTTATCTTGACTTCCTTGGTTCCTATATCTAATCTGTAGAACCCTTGTTTCTCTATTTCTTCTCTTAATTCATCTAGTTTTCCCTTTATCTTTTTCATTATCTTAACTGCGTCAGCTTGGAACTCCGCTCCCACTGCTTTTTGATTTAGAGTTGTCTCTTTCTCCACTTCCGGCATCTCTTTCTTTATCTCTATTTCCCTTACGTTTGTTTGTTTCTTAATTATCTCTTCTAATTCATTTACCGCCTCTTCAACTTCTTCTTGTTTTGTTTCTACAACTATTTTTTTCACTGGCCATCTTATTCCTCTTCCTATTCCACTTCTCAACGCTCTTATCGTTTCATTTACTTCTTGAGCGATCTTCATCCTTCTCTCTAAACTTTCATTTATTCTTTCTTCTCTTGGTTCCGGCCATTTGAAGAGATGTATACTTTCTTCTTGTTCTCTTCCTCTGTAATTTTCTTGATATATCTTTTCCGTTAGGAAAGGTGTGTACGGTGCCATTAACTTAAGAGTTTCCAGTAACGCGTGATCCATTACTTTCCCTATTAATTCTTTTTCTTCTTTTTTCTTCGCTCTTCCCCTCGTGTATTGAATGTATCCTCTTGATAAATCTTCTAAGAAGAATTCCCTTATTTTCCTAGCTGATTTATGTGGTTCTAATCCCTTTAGATGTTCTTTCACTTCTTTCTTAATTGTGTTTAACTTTGAAAGTATCCATTTATCTTCTTTCTTTAGTTTCTCCAGGTCTTTTTCTTCTAATTTCTTTCTTTCTCCTACTGTTTCTTTTATGTATTGATTGATGTTGAACAGGGTTTTTAATTCTCTTTCTGCTTCTTCTCCTGAGTCGTATCCTAATGATGTTTTTGTTCTTGGATTTCCCTTTATAAATGTCCATCTTATGTTATCCATTCCTATTTTTTCAGCTGCCTCATCTGCCCATATTGCGTTTCCTTTGCTTTTACTCATCTGTTTTCCTTCATCATCTATTACTTCGCTGTAGGTCATTACATTTAGATATGGTGTTTTTTCTTCTAGGACTACGCTCGCTACCATTGTTGTGTGGAACCATTTGTTGACTTGTTCCCTCATTTCTGTTATGAAGTCCGCTGGAAACCATTCTTCGAAGTATTCTTTATTCTTCATGTAGTTTAATGTCGCGTATGGTACTAGTCCTGAATCCATCCAACAATCAGCTACTTCTTTTATCCTACTTTTCTTTTCACCGCATTTTGGGCATTTTATCTTCACTTTATCTATCCATGGTTTATGTAATTCCTTCAATTGATCTATTCCTTCTACCGCTTTTTCTTCTAGTTCTTTTCTTGATCCTATTATCGTAGATTCTCCACATTCATCACATTTCCATATTGGTAAAGGTGTTCCCCAGTATCTTTTTCTGGAGATTATCCATTTCCCCATATTCTCCAACCAGTCCTGATATTCTTTTTCCAAGAACTCAGGTTCCCATCTTACTTTACTTGCTTCTCTTTCCAGTTCTTTTTTTATCTTTGTTTGATCTATGAACCATTCTCCTTCTGCTTTCCTTTGAATTAGTTTTTCATCGCATCTCCAGCATAATGGATATTGGTGTTTGTACTTTTGAGATTTGTAGAGCACGTTTCTTTCTTCTAGGTCTTTTATTACTTCTTCATTAACATTTTCATTGACGTATTTTCCCGTGAGCCACCCGTATCCTTCTTTGTATGTTCCATCTTCATTCATTGGTGATGGGTTTTTTAATCCGTGTTCTTCTCCAAGTTCTTCGTCTTCCTCTCCACATCCCGGTGCTATGTGAACGATTCCTGTTCCTTCTTTTGTCCCTACTTCATCCCATGAAATTATTTTATGTTCTGGTTCTTTTTGAACAGGTAACTCTGGATGTGGTGGTTTGTAGTGTTTTCCAAGCAGTTTTTCTCCTCTTAATTCTTCTTTTATCTCGTATTCTCCTTTCATAGTTGTGTGGACTGCGTCTTTAGCCATGTAGTAGTACTCTCCATCTTGCTCTACTTTGGCGTAAATCTCATCTGGATTCACTGCACATGCTACATTAGCTGATAGTGTCCATGGTGTCGTCGTCCATACCATTAAATAAGCTTCCTCCTCTTTTAATGGTAATTTAAAGAATATTGATTCGTCTTCTAGCTCTACGTATCCTTCAGTTATTTCTTTTTGTGATAAACTGGTTCCGCATCTTGGGCACCACCATAGTACCTTTGTACCTTCCTCTAAGAGATTTTTTTCATTACATTCTTTCATGAAGTTCCATACGTGTTCTATGTAGTCATCTTTGTATGTGTAATACGAGTTATCCCAATCCATCCATTGTCCTAGTTTTACGGAGTCGCTTGTTTGTGATTTTGAGTATTTTTTAATTATTTCTTTGCATTTATCCGTGAATTTCTCTATTCCCATTTCCTCTATCTCTTTCTTTGAATTTATCTCCAGTTCTTTTTCCGCTTGTTGTTCTACTGGTAGTCCCTGTGTGTCGAAACCGTTTTGATATCTTTGATCGTATCCTTGCATTGCTCTCCATCTAATGTATAAGTCTTTATAGGATCTTCCTGCCGCGTGATGAATTCCCATTTTAAAGTTAGCTGTGATTGGCCCGTCTATGAAACTCCATTTCTCACTACCTTTATTCTTATCTCTTCTTTTCTCGAAGATATTGTTTTCATCCCAGAATTCCAGGATCTCTTTCTCTGTTTCTTGAGGGTCGTACATTTTCAATCACTTTTTTATTCTTTGATATTATGCATCTCTTTAAGATCTTCTTTAAAAGGTGTTAATTTTTGAGGTATTTTTATTCCTTCTATCTCCGCACTCAATGATATTTTTTTATCTTTTTTCTTTTTCCATACTCTATGGTTGAACTCCACTATTGCTTCAGTTAGGTCTGTATATTTTGTTTCTTTTTCCTCATCTATTTTTGGGAATGTTTCTTTGTGTACTGATCCGTTGTATAGTTCTCTATGTATCTTATCTGTTATATGAGGCGCTATTGGCGCTATTATTCTTATTAACTCTCTTAATACAGTATGTAAAGTGTTTAATGTTGCTTTATCTCCGTCATATGCTTTTGATTTAACCATTTCTAAGTAGTGTGATGCGAATTCGTTTTGTATAAAGCTTTTTACCTTTGTTGCTACGGGGAAAAAGTTGTATTTTTCGTATCCTTCCTTAGCTTCCTTTTTAATTTTATTCAATTCTCCCAGTATCCATTCATCAGCTGGATTTATTTCTTCTGGTTTTTGTTTTTGTTCGAACATTGATACAAATCTAGCGGTATTCCATAATTTCGTCAGGAATTTTTTAGCTCCTCTTATCCTTTGTTCTGAAACTTTATAATCTTCTCCTATATTCGCTTCACTTGCTGCCCAGTACCTAACTGCATCTGCTCCGTGTTCTTCTATTAGAGGCTTCGTTGGCTTAAAATTCCCTTTACTTTTACTCATTTCTTCTCCTTTTTCATTTAGCCCCATCCCATGTACCCATATTTTACCGAAAGGTTTTTCACCCGTTATCTGTATGTTTTTAAGGGTCGTGTAATAAAGCCATGTTCTTATTATGTCTCTCCCTTGTGGCCTTATGATCTTCTCAGGATATACTTTGTTGTATAGTTCTTCTTTTCTGTCGTAGCCTGCTACATATAAGTTTGATATGCTTGAATCCATCCATGTATCAAATACTCTTTTTTCTCCCTTGAATTCTTTCCCACCGCATTTTGGGCATTCTTTTATTGGGGGTTCTTCCTTCCATGGCTTGTAGTATCTGTCTATTTCGGGGACTATAGGTTCCTTGCATTCTTGACAGTACCACATAGGTATTTCTGTCGCGTAGTAATTTCTTCTTGAGATCACCCAGTCTATGGTAACTGAATTTATCCAGTCCAGTAATCTCTTCTTGTGTTGTGGCTGTAGAAAATTCATTTCATCTGTTTTTTCCTTGATTTTATTCAAAAACTTCTTTTGGTTCAAGTACCATTCATTCATCATCACTAGTTCTATTTTAGCTCCACATGCTTCACATACCGGTTTTTTATGGGTTATTTGTTCTTTCTTCGTAATTACGTTTTTTTCTTCCAGGTCTTTCACTATTTCTTTTCTAGCTTCTTCTATTTTTTTCCCAGCGTATTTTCCTGTTTTGTCAGTCATTTCTCTGTCTCTGTTTATTGCTTTTATTGGCTTTAATTCAAGTTCTCTAAATAATTTTACATCTGTTTTATCTCCATATGAACATATCATTACCATCCCTGATCCAAATTCTTGTTTTGCTTCATGGTGTGGCTTTATAGGAACTTCTTTTTCGTATAAAGGAACTTTTATCTTTTCATTATGTAGTTCTTTGTATCTTTCATCAGTAGGGTGTACTAATACAGCTTGACATGCTCCTAGTAATTCTGGACGAGTGGTAGCTATTTCTTTTTCTTCTCCATTTGGTAATTTGAATTTTAAGTAATATAATGTGGTTGATCCTTCTTTGTAGTCTAGTTCAGCATCCGCAATAGTTGTTTCACATTTTGGACACCAATTGTTTGGTCTGTAATCTTCGTAGATTAGTTCTTTGTCCCAGAGTTTTTTGAATGTTTTCTGTGTTAGATACCTATATTCTTCTTGATCTGTTTCGTAATATATTCCTTCTTTTTCCTGGAAACTAAGTCCGCATCGATAGAATATCTCATTTATTAATTCTTGAGAGTTATTTAGCAATTCTTTGCATTTTTGATTGAATTCTTCCCTTCCAATTTCCTTCTTAGTTTTTCCCATTTCTTCTTTAGCTCTTCTCTCTATTTTTATACCATTTCTATCAAAACAATGTGGGAATAGTACTTCTTTGCCTTGCATTCGAGCTGATCTTGCCATCATGTCTATGTAAGTATAAGATATTGTTTGAGCTGGATGTATGGGTAGTTCTTTTGTCCCTGAAGGATATGTGGGAGGATTATCTATTACCATTATTTCTTTGTCAGTATCTTCATCGAATGAATATATCTTTTCTTCCTTCCATTTATCCTGTATTTCTAGTTCGTGTTCTGGTTTCCATCTCTTTTCTTCGAGTTTTGGTTTAGACATTTGGCTACCTCTTGTTGTAGTTTTTATTTCCTCACTCTCCTTTAGCTAGTTGAGTGAGTTTAGAAAATAGGTATGATTACTGAGTTTTCAGTTTCTTCACCTGTCTTGGTTGTTATCGACGGCATTTTAATCAATCTCGTGTTAACTTGCTCTTAACTTTATTTCTTTAAGTGCTTTCTTCTTTTTAAATATGGGTCTTGGTTTAGTTTTTGATTCGGTTTTTTAGTGTGAACTTTATATAATTGTTCTTCTTTATTTAATTGAGTGGTGACAGTGATGATTGGATTTATTACGTTGATTTCAGCAATGATATTTGACTTCAGTCAAATTTTACATAGACTAGATATTTTTCTTATCAGTCTATTCAGTTTAGCCTTTTCAGCTATCTTTATACTTGAGTTTTATGAATTTATATCCACTAAAAATATATTTCACCCGGAAGGAATTTATCATTCTGTCATTTCCAATTTTAAAGAGGAGAGGATTCATGAAAACGTGGCTAGGATATTTGCTTTCTTTGAATATATCTTCTTTTTTCCGTTGATTGTTTTCTTTTGGGCTGGAGTTTTCTTCATTATATTAGTTATTTCTTCTGAGTCTCTAGTAGCTAATTCTATCCCTCATCTTCAAAATACTTTCATGCTCTCGGTTTCTATAGTGGGGGCTATTAGAATATGTGCTTATTACAGAAGAAAGATAGCTGAAGATCTCTCTAAATTACTACCTCTTGTATTGGTAGGTAATTTTGTAATTAGAGATACTAGATTGTCTTTCAATGAACTTGTTCTTAGGTTTGAATCGGTTGGTGAGGCTTTTTTTGTTCCTGAGTTTCAGGCATTTGTTTTACAGTACCTCGTTTTATTGATTATCTTAGAGTTCTTTTTAAGAGTAGTTAATATGGTCAAAGACTATCACTATGAATCGAAGGAACATGGTAACATAGTTGAGGAGGATTTAAGCTCTAAAGATGATGGTAAAGATAATGAAGAACATGAAGTGGCTAGTTATTCTTTGGAGAAATAGATTCCTTTAATCTTTTTTCTTGTTTTAGTATTCTCTAGCTATGTATACTACTTCATCTGCTTTTTTTCCGCAGATTAAACATTTCCCTTTTGCTTTTTCTTCTTTGTGATGAATTGTTCCCCTTACTTTTGCTCCTTTTACTTCTTCCGCTAGTTTTTCAGCACAACTCTCTCCTTCTTCATTGGTTGTGCACCAATTTGCTCTCGCTATCTTCTTATTTTCTAATGTTTTCTTAACTTCTTCCTTTGTTCCTGTATTTACTATGTTTTCTTCGAATTTCTCCGTCGCTTGTTTCCTGAGGTTCTTGAGAATTTCTCCAGGTATTTCCTCTATGTATTCTTCGAGTTCTTTTTCTTTAATCTCTTCTCTTTTCCCGGTGTCTCTTCTTTTGATTGTGAG
>JBMCFZ010000004.1:0-13716 GCA_048620055.1 archaeon
CTAGAGGCATGTTTGCTAGAAGTGTCCATTTTAATCCGTATTTTTTCTCTATGTTAGGTAAATTTGGTTTTTTGGTTCCTGCGTCCCTCATTATTATTGCATTTGCTTCTAGTTTTTCTTCTTCTCTTCTTTTCTTATTTACCTCAGTTTCTTTCAATGCTTTTATTGTTTTTTCAGTGAATTCATTTATTATTTGAGCTGTTTTCTTAGCTTCAGGCTCCATTGCTCTGCATTTTTGTATTTTTGAGTCGTATTCTTCTTTTGCTATTGAAATTAATCCTTTTCTACCGTAAGCTGGATCTGTATTAGTTATATTTGGACTTAATTGATTATTATCTTTATTCTTAACTATGAGGATGCCTCTATGTTGTTGAGTGGCCTTAAATTCAAATTCAGCGCCTTTTAGTTCTACTTCTTGGTTTATCACTCGTTCCAGTTTCTTCGCTTCTTTCTTTGTAAGTGTTCTAGCTACTCTTCTATCCAATAAGTTCTCTCCCTTATCTTTAATTGTAGCGAAGTTACACCTTAGTGCTAAGTCTCCATCTTGATATCCTATATCTGTTCCCATTGCTTCCAATGGTCCTCTTCCTGTGTAATATTTCTCTGGATCGTATCCTAATAATGCTAAAACTGCTGAATCACTTTCTGGAGCTGTTCCTGGTATAACCGTCATCATCCCTGCTGCTGAGTTCCTAGCTACTTTATCTAATGCAGGTGTTTCAGCTGCTTCTAGAGCCGTTTTTCCGTTGTGTTCCGGATCAGGTATTCCTGCAGCTCCGTCTAAAACGGTGAAAAGTATTTTGGTTTCTTTATTCATCTTCATCTCCTATTTTCTCTATTTTTATTTCTTCTCCTTTGTTGTTATATGCTTTTATTTTATCCTCTGTGAATGGTTTGGCAATTATCATGTGATAACTTCCCATTTTAGAGAAGAATGATATATCGGCTTTTGATGGATTTGCACTTGGTGAAGGATGACTGTGGAATGTTCCCTTTTTATTCACATATATTGGTAATTGATTTAATTTTACACTTACGCTTGATGATGTGAATCTCCCCGGAATCAATACGAAGCCATCTACCTGTTTTTTCCCAAGGAGTATTCCTCCTACTTCTCGTGGGTACGCTTCCTTTGAAACTTGAAGTATATCTTCCAGTGTTTCTTCTTTTATCTTCATTTTATCACTAGTTAAGTTTGTTCCTCGTTATTTTAACTCGTTTGGTGGATTTGTCTCTTTGTTTTCTAGAGAAGTAATAAAGCTGTTGGTATTGTTAAACAAGCCATTGTGTCTATTCTTGGTACTCTTAGTTTTACCGTTGTTATACCTATTGTCGTTGAGGTTAATAGAATTACTAAGCCCTTTAGATTAGTTAAGTATATATTTAGAAGTATCAGTAGAACTAGAGCCATTATCGTGGCTTTTTTAATATTTATCTTGTTCATTGTTCTCGCTATTCTTGATAGGTTTTTCCTCAGTATTATGTACGTGATTGCCGTGGATGTCATTATCGCTGTGATCATAAGCACCGGGTTTTCAGGGAATTTTAATGTTGAAAGAGCTACAGTTGTCCCTGATCTTGATTTACCTATGTATGTTAATGCTAAGAAAGAAGCTATTACGTAAGTGGTATTTGAAGCTCCTATGAATGCTAAGTATTCTTCCTCATTCATTTTTCCTAGTTTCTTTCCTATTGTAGCTGATAACGCACTTGATATCGCTGGAATTATCCCTAATACACTTGATAATATAGTGGATAGGGTTGCTGCTCGATTTACTTTCAATGAATCTGTTTCTGATTTAGGTTTTATTTCTTGTTTCTCAATTCGGTTCTTTTTCGTTAAGGCTATTATTAATGTGCTTGTTCCAAATAGACCAGTTAGCATCGGCATTATAGTAGCATTTTCTAGTGTTTTAAATCCTAATAAGGCTGATAATAGCACTATTAATGCTGATTCTTTATTTTTTATCATTGAAACAGTTATTAGAATGAGGAAAAAAGGTATTAGTTTTGATAACGTTGGATAAATATTCGCTGAGAATAAGGAATAGGTTAATGTGATTAGTGGAGCGAATAGAATAGCTATTAAAGACCCTTTTAAAGTCAAGTTTATTGCTGTTATTCCTTTACCCATTTTCGTTAATTTATGCCCTGGTAGGACTGATAGATTTTCTCCTGATGGCGCTCCTATTAATATTGATGGTATATGAGATGCTACGGTGAAGCTAGCTGCAGTTGATGCTGCGAACACTGTTATTCTTTCAGTAGTTGTTGAAAGAGCAATTATTAGTGGCGCTGTATTATTTGGATGTATCCCAGGTATTAATCCGAGGATTATTCCTATGATTGCTCCAGCTAGAGTTGAGATAATCATTCTAAGTTATTTTCATGAAGTGACTTTTGTTTTATCCGGGAATATGAAACATTGTTCCCTATATCTTGAAGCTTCCCCCTCTATCTTCACCTTATCCCCTTGAAACACTTCTCCTTTTGGCAACATCACAAGAATTTCTAAGTCTTTTTCAGACATTACTCCTATGTAGTTGTCTTTTTTGGAGAAGAAAGTGTTGGATATTACTCCTTCTGTATCTATTTTTCCCTCACATTTCTCATTTATCTGTTCAAGCGTTTTCTCTTCGTATGTCGAGGATGGCATGAAGTTAAGAATGATTAAACCTGTTAAAGCAATTGCTAGTGATAAATAAATTGTTTTATCTTCCTTCATACCCATCTGTTTAGAAGATTGGGTTATTTCTTTATCTGTTTATTTCTATTTCCTTGGGTTAAAAGTAGTTAAAATAACCTTGTATTTCAATCTGAATTTTCTAAGGATGTGAGTAGTACCTTTCAAAATCCTCTGTTTTACTTATTGAATTATCATCTGACTCAACTGTGTAATCTACATCCACTGTAAAACCATCTGGACATTGATCTCCCACGCTTAAGGAATTTAAGCCGAATTCAACTGACCCCACATTCATAAGGTCGTCATTGAGGGCCTGGCCTAAATTTTCTTCAATCATTTCTACTGCTTCTGTACAATTTTCACTTTTTTCTTCGAGAGCTTCTTCTACTGTCCTATTTATTATCCACTGTGTATCGAAGTGTCTATTCGTAACTGTATCTATCTTCATTTTGTACTGGTCCGCTCTCTCCCTTTTTTCCCTGCCTAAGATCAAGTAGTTTGCTGATGCTAGTAGTATCACTGCTATTATGAATGCTACGCCTGTTATTATCAATGCTTTTTTCATTTGAACACCTTATTTTAATTAATTGGGACATACCTCTGTATTAATTGTCTTTATATCTCCATTGCCATCGTACACTACTGCTTCGTGAACCGTTATTACATCTGCATTTGAACAATCGTTTACTTTAATACCTTCATACAGGTCTTCAATATCTTTTACATTTAGTTCTCCATTCATTGATTGATTTACATCCTGTATATCTCTTGCTGTTCTTGATAAATGTAGCTGTGTTTCTGTTTTTTCTTGTGGAATATTTATCATCATCATGACTACTGCTGATGCTAATAAAATAATTAATATAGCGTAAGCTGTATCCATCGAGAATACGAATCCTTTTTCTGCATCTCTTTGTTTTTGATTCATTTTAATCTTTTTTTTAATTTGAACATATTGTAATCGTCAATGCCTCAGGGTTTCCTTCATTGTTAACTATCCTTTTGGAATTTGCTTGTTCTTTACCAGAACATGCTCCTTGATTTAGCCCTATTGCTCCGTGCACTTCGTAGCCATATTTCTCTCCAGTGAAGTCATCTAAAAAACCTTCTAAATTTGAATTTCCAACAACATTCGCTATTCCTTCTTGATTTATTTTTCTTTTTACGGCTATCTGTGATGCGTCATTTGCCAGTGTATTCATTTCCTTGTAGTTTATCTCTGATGTTTGATCCCTTATTGTAGTTTGATATTGTACCGTTACTCCTAGCATTATAGTGATCCCTAATATTGCTGCTAAAATGTCTAAAGTAAATATTTGTCCTTTGCTTTGTTTCTTATTATTGTTTAACACAGGGTTCTCCCTCCGCTTCATCACAATCTTCGTAGTAATTTAAATCAAGTACAGGGTAACTGTAAGTAAATTGTTCCTCTTTGAACGATGATTCAATCTCTAATTCTTCTCCTGTAGTTGATTTCTCAGTTGTTATTTCTTCTAGGAATTCAGTTGGATTAAATCCTGGTAATTCTGCGTAGTCCTCTTCCCCTGGATTGAGTGCGTAGAATGAATTCATTATTGACCCTTCCGCTATTGCTATTGAAGCGGTCTCTTTTCTTATCCCTTGATTTTGAGTTTCTTGGCTCTGTACAGTTATGTATCCTTGTAGCCATACGAATACGAATAGCGATAAGAATACTGCTAGCAGCAGATCAAGCGTTATTTGTCCTTTTTCCATTTTATCATCCTTATTTTATTATTTCCTTTATTTTTTGTGGACTTGGTTTTTGGAAAGGTATTTTTGAAAGGCTCACTTTGACTTTATCTCCTTTTTTCGCTCCTTTGTTATCTACGGCGTATTTACCTGGTTTTATCCCTGTCATTAAATCATAATTAACTTTTATTACTGCTGTTTCTTTGTCAGCGAGTATAACTTCCCCCTTTACTCCTTTTTTAGTTATCATTAATTTCATGATGAATAATAATGCTAAGAGAGATATTAAGACCAGTAAAATCATATCTAGAGATGTAGGTGAAATTGAAATTGTTCTTCTAAGGAATACAATTGGAATTACTATTGCTATGAGATACATTACCCCGAATATCGCTGTGTACTTAATCATTTTTTCCTTGAAGTTTTCTCTTATTTGGATTAGAGAATGTAATACGATCACTAGAGTTATTGTATTAAGCACGTGTAGATTAGGAGTTATTACCACACCTAGAACAGAGATTATTAATGCTAATATGACTGCTATCTGCATTTTTAGGACTATATATGGTTCTATAGACCCGTATTCTTTTTTATATCTTTTTTTTAATGTATCCATTTTTCATCCTTTTTCTATTCTACTATAACTTCGTAGATTTTATCCCCACATATTATTCTATTGTTTGAAACAGGTTCTCCTCCGCATATTTCCTCTTCGATTCTACTTGTTATCTCATGTAATCCTTCAACTTCACATTCTTCAGGTTGTATTTTGAAGATTAATTGAGTTGTATCCTCTTGTTTTATTACTTTGTATGATTCTATGTATGGATTATTACAATTTTGATCTTCAAATTGAAGATTACTTATATGTGAACTTATTGACGATTTAACTGATGATTGAACTATGGATTCTCTTGATTCCTCAAGAATTCCTGGTATTAATGCCCCCGTTAGTAGAACTATTGCTGCGAGAGGTATCATGAATTCAAATGAGACTAATGCTTTTTCCATTTAACCACTTCCTTTATTCAGAGCCTGATTAGTTTTTTATTATTCCTATTTGTCCTGTTTGCCCTGAATCAATATCTTGACCCTGATATCTTACATCTAAGTCCGATATATCTCCTATCTCTGTATTTGTGTAATTTTCACTTGGGGAATCCGGAATGCAATTTAAAGTTAATTTATTGCTTTCTAAATTGTATCCACAGTCAGGTGGAGCTGTTATTGTTATTGTTTGTTTTGCTCCTGTACCTTGTAAACTTATTGATTCCGCGTTATTTCTTAATGTAGATCCATGTATCTCACTAAGTTGCTCTGTTTGTATCTGTAAAGTTCCTTGGCTTGAGAAATCCATTAAATCCATTGATATACTAGTGAATAGAATTATTAACACTGTAAGGATTAGCAGATATTCTATGGTTAGTTGTCCTTTCTTCATTTTAATCCCTCCATCATTTCAAGTGTTTTTTCAGAGTATTGTTTTCCAGTCTCCCTTACTGTTTCTGATGTCGCTATGTAGTTTTGTGATAAAAATATGACTATTGACGCTATCACTATCACTATAGATACCAAAACTAAATATTCAAACCCTATCTGTGCCTTATCATCCATTTGATTACCTTTTTTAATTTTCTATTCTGGGAAATATGGTTTCCTAGGTTGTTGATCCTAGGAACCTGTTTCTAAACTCTGTAATGGTTCCTCTTAATGACTCTTCAAGTGTTAATATTCTTGTGCTTAGAACAACTACAATTGTCCCTATAATTAGTACTAGACTCAGCATTATTATGTATTCTAAACTAACTTGTGATTTATTTTCCATTGATTATTATAATTGACTCTGAATATAAAAGACCTCTGGTTATTCTGAGGGAAGTAAATTTGTTTAGGGTTTAATTATTATTTCTAAGATGAGTAGTATAATGAATCCAAGTGTAAGTATTGGGATAAATGGAAGGCTTTTCTTGGTTTTAATTTTCTTTATATTTGATTCTTCAAGTATCTTTATTTCTTCTTCAGTTAATCCTCTTGCTTTTCTGGAATCTATAACTATTTCTCCTATTTCTTCAGATCTAAGAAAACTTGGTTCTCTTTTTTCAAGTTTTTCATCCTCTTCCTTTTTCCACACGTCTTCTGCAGGTATTTCTCCTTCTTTAAGTTCTTTTACTTTTCTTTCTTCTCTCAATACGTTTTTCTTTATTGATTTATATGTCTTTATACCCGTTACAAATATCACTGAGATCGCTAGGAAAAATGACAAGCTTTTCATCGTTGGAATTGTTTCGCTAAGGATTGAAAGAGTGAAGAAGAAAGCTGTAATCGGGTAACCTGGTTCTTTTATTAAATAAATAAATGGAGCTATCAAGATAACTGTTAATGAAGGTGCATTGATTAAAGTAGTTATGTATAGTGCTGCTGTTAATACAAATCCAGAGTATATTGATTTTGGAAGAGATTTCACTATATCTTCCTTTAGCTCATCGGTTTTTTCTTTAAATAGATTGTAGAATGCGTATATTATTGTGAATGGAAGTACTGATATTGTTGATGCAGCTAATATTAAGATAGGATAAGGTATGGGATATGTAATGGAGCTAATTATTCCGTAGAACGGTATCGTTGCTCCTAGTGCTGAGAATAGTTTTACGTCTCCTCCTGCCCATCCTCCCATGAGGTAGATGAAGTAGGCTAATGCGAACATTGTTGTTAATCCAAATAAAGAATAAAGAAGAGGTTGGAGGGTTTTTTGCATTGCTGATTGGATAGCGTGTAATCCTAACCCCGTTATTAGTAACCCGTAGGTTATTTGTGGTGGCGCTATCCTTTCTTTTATATCTGTGTAGCTAAGCATTAGTAATACAGCTAATGCTAACGCTGGGTATATGTAGTTCCACATGTTTCTCTGCTCTTATTTTTAAAGCTCTTTTATTACTGTTGTTTTCTCCTACTCTAACGTTGCGCTGCTTATCCTGCTTCTACTATCCAACCAGGCATTCCTTGTTGACAAGCCTCTTCAGGATTATCTGCATCAGAAGTTGTTCCCACTGTATCTGAATCTACCCAGTCTCCATCACATATACTACCACATATATTTGAAGCTGTAGTAGAATCCACTTCTCCTGGTTCTTCATTATTGAATACTAGTGCTTGGTTGCATTTTGATGCTGCTTCTTGAGCTTCTGTTACTAGTTGTGCTTCTTGTCTTCCTCCCAATATACCTGTTAGGATAGTAACGATTATTGCTGCTATCGCTAGTACTGCTGCTATTATTATTAGGTATTCAAGAGCCCCTTGTGCTTTTATATCCATATTGTTTTTCCTCCTGTTTTTGATTTTGATTTTTATATTGGTTTTAGATAAACCCTTAAGGTATTTAAATATTTGGGTGTAAATCGTATTCCTGGCTTATTTTTTAATTTATGTTAATATTTGGATATTTATTTAAAAGAGTATGGCTGCTATTGCTCCCGGTGCTTCCGCTCCAACAATTGCTAGGAACTGTGTGGACACTACCATGTAAATTACGTATGTTATTAATGCGAATATAGGTATGTATATCACCGATTTAGATAGTTTTCCTTCTCTTACCTGTACTGCTCCCACTGTTCCAAGTGCTGATTGTAACACTAGATATACTTTAAATATTGTTCCATATTGAGATACTACTCCTGTTGCAGCTGCTTCTCCTCCTACTCCAACTAATATTGCTAACACTGATCTAACTATTCCAAATATTATAGGTGCTATGAAGCTCCCTGCTACTATTATGAATAGGAATTGTAGGAGCGTCTTTGTTCTTCTTTCTGATCTTAAACGTTGTACTGATCTTATATCACTACTCATTGCTGTTAAAGTATCTATTAATCCTCCTCCGCTTCTTCTTGCAGCCACTATTACTGTGCTTACTTTTTCTAGTAATTTACTTTGTGATCTTTCTGAAAATGATTTGAATGCTCTTTCGAATGTTGATCCCTCTTGCATTTCTCTAAGCATTTTTCGAAGTCCTTCAGTTATTGGGCCGTAATCCACTCTTGATGCTTCTTTTAATGCTGTTTCAACTGTTCCACCTGTTTTTAAAGTTGTGGACATGTGATGTAGTACATCAGGTAATGCTTTTTCTATTTTCTGTATTTTGTTGTTAGCTAAGAATAAAGGCAATCCTAGACCTAAATCCAGTATAACTAATGCTATGAGTAGAGATAGCACTAAGTCAAAAAAGGACGCTAAAACAGCTCCTATTATTGCTAATACTATTGTCAGGACAACTAAGATAACTGGATCTATACCTATTCCTGAGAATTCAACTCTATTTTGGTATTGTTTCCATTTTTTTGATATTTTTTCCATTTTAAACACTTTTTATTCTTTTTGATTTAAAACGATCCTGGATCGCTTGATTTAACGTAAAATATGAATAGTAGTAAGAAGCTTGGGACCATAACGAAGAACACTAACATTAGGAATGTTGGTGTAAATATTGCGAACATTCCAAGGTACTGTTGAAGTGTTGGTACACTTCCTATTGATGTGAGTATCGCTATCATAACAGGGAAAACTATTGCCACCATCATTAGGAATAGACCTAGAAGATTTAGTTTTTCCGCAAAGTCCTCTATTTTTTGCCTTCTTTCGAATGAAACATCTTCAGCTATTTCTGACATTATGTCTGAAAGACTTCCTCCTGTTCTTAAAGCTCTTGTTAAGTGTCCTACTACTCTTCTTACATCTTGGCTTCTTGTTCTTTCCGACCATGCCTCCAATGCATCTTCAGTCGTTACTCCTTTTTCTATTTGTCCTAATACCCATTCAAATCCTTCTGATAATTTACCGTAATTTGATTTAGCTATTGAATTCATTGTTTCGTATATTCCTACCCCCGCTCTTATTTCAATTGACATGTGTCTTAAGGCGAATGGCATTTGTTTTTCTATTTCATTCCCTATCTTTTCCGCTCTGCTCTTAGGTATTAGAAGAGCGAATCCTAGTACTGTTGGAATTATTAGTATTGCTATTAGTATTGAAATTAACATTGATCCTATTCCAATGAAATTGAGCCCTAATCCCGCTGCAAGGGCAACTAATGAAATGAATATAGATGCTATAAATGATAGAGTTAAGTATTGTTCCGATGAGTATTTCATTCTCGCTGCGACTAGATTTCTTTCTAGCCCTCTTCCCATTGTTCTTTCCAGTATATTTGTTATTTTCCCCATTGGATTTTCGAAGACTGTGTATACTTTTCCAAATATTTTTATGAGTGGATTTTCAAATTTTTTCAGTTCTTTTGCTGATTTTTCTCCTACTCCGTATTGTCTTTCCCCTCTCATTATTTTTCTAAGTTCCTTTGTTTTTTCAGGAATTTCATCCTCTTTGAGTATTCCTTCCTTCTTGTATTTATCTGCCATTCGGTCTACTATTTTATCTAGAGCTTCTCTATCCACCTCTTCAGATTCGGCGGCTTCTTCTTTTTCTTTTTTTAATAATTCTTCTATCTCATCTTCTGGCATTTTATCTTTATCCTTTTTACTCTATTTTGTATAGGGGTTTGTACTCTTTAAGTTTTTCTTTCAATTCATCTTGATCTATAACTTCATCTTTTACAAGTCTTTCCAGATATTCTTTTCTTTTATCAACTTCTCTTTTTATGTCTTCCTTTGATATATCTAGGTATCTAGTTATCTCTTTTTCATAAAGCGAGTCTATTCTTTTTCTTTTGAGTTTATCTACTGTTGGATCATATTTAAATAGTGTTCTTAGTTCAGGTGAGCCGTCTTTCTTTACCTTTTGAACTTCTGTTATGCTTGTAATTCTTCTTATCAATCCTTTTTCAGGATGATGCAACCTCTTTTGTATTATTATGAAATCCAATGCATTGGCCATCACTACCGGGACATTCATTGGCGGACTAGTTATTCTTGTTATTGTTTCTTTCGCTGAGTTTGCGTGTACTGTTCCCATGCTTCCATCGTGACCTGTGTTCATAGCTGTGAAGAGACTGAATGCCTCTTCTCCTCTTATCTCACCTACAATCATTCTGTCTGGCCTCATTCTCAGTGAGTTTTTCACTAATGCAGCCATCGATATTTCTCCTTTTCCCTCTAAACCTGGTGGTCTTGTCTCTAGTTTCACCCAATGTTCTATTGGAAGATTCAATTCAGCTGTTTGCTCTACAGAGATTATTCTTTCTCTTGGAGGGATTAAACTTGAAAGTACATTCAGTGTAGTGGTTTTTCCTGATGCTGTTCCACCTGAAATTAGTACGTTAGCCGGCCTAACTTCAAATCCTTCTGTTACCAACCATAAGTATGCTCCCGCTTCAGGTGTGATTGTGTTCCATGTTATTAAGTCAGTCAAAGAAATTGGATTTTCTCGAAATGATCTGATTGTGAGTGTTGATCCTTCGAGTGAGATCGGTTTTATCGTGGCGTTTACTCTTGACCCATCAGGTAGTCTTGCATCTAGTAACGGATTACTTCTGTCTATTCTTCTTCCCACTTGTCTCCCTATTCTATCAATTACGTCCCTTATTTCTTCATCCCTTCCAAACTGAACATTTGTCTTCATTGTGTCATATTCCCTGTGGTGTACATACACAGGTTTACTCGGAGAGATAACCATTATTTCCTCTAGTTTCTTATCTCTTACTAAGGGATCTATTACTCCGTACCCTATCATTTCTCTGACTACCATCGATGCATAGAAATCTTTTTTAGTTTCAGGTACTCCGAGTTCCGGGTTTGATTCTATTATCTCCTTTATTCTTTTGACATAGAATTTTCTTCTTTTCTCTTCTGATCTGAATCTTTCAGGTGATACTGTTATTAACTGAGTTGCAGCTTCTTTTAATGTATTTATTATCTTTTTTTCAGGTCCTCTGGGTTTAATTACCGGTATTTTGTATATTGGAAGAGATTCTCCTTCAACTTTGTATATCTTAACGTCTCCATATTGTGCTATTAATTCTTTTTCTCCTTTTATTTCTACTTCTGAAGCTTCTTCTTGTTCAATTTCTTCTTCCTCTTCTTCTTGTTTTTCTTCAAATTTCTTTGTTTCTCTTTTTATCTTCTCAATCTCTGAAGAAGATATCTTGGCTTCTCCTTTTTTAAAGTCTTTTGAAGCTTTTGTTTCCTCGATTTTTTCATCTTTCGATTCATCTTCCGATTCATCTTTCGATTTTTTCTTCTTTTTTTCTCTTGATTCTTTTATCACGTCATCGAGGTAGCCCATAAGTTCACCGTTTTATCAAAAAGGTTCAATGTTTAAATTAGTTATTATCTAAATAAAAGAGTTTAGCTATTTAACACTAAGGTATTTGTTATTCAAAAAATATTTAGAGAATAATTAAAAATAATTGATTATTCCTTAATTTTTTAACCCTTGAACTTTGGTCTTTTGCTGAGTTTTTTCGATAGTGGAAGTATTTGGAAGGGCATATTTCCTTGTTCTTCGGTTAATGTTTCTTTTAATTCCTCTATTTTCATTTTTAATTGCTTTTCTTCTCCACGAATTCTTACGGATAGTTCTTCGTTATCTATCTCATCTGAACCTATTACAACAATGTAAGGTACCCATTCTTTTTCCGCTTCCCTTATCTTTTTACCTATCGTCTTGTCTCTATCATCTAAATCAATTCTTACTTTTTTAAACTTATTAGTGAGTTCTTCAGCATAATCCAAATGTTCTTCTGAAATTGGTATTACTCTAAGTTGTGTTGGGGATAACCAATAAGGCATTTTTGGTTTTTTACCTTCACTTTCCAGTCTTTTTGCTTCTTCAAGTATAGCGAACATTACTCTCTCTATAGCTCCGCTCGGAGATAAGTGCAATATGTAAGGATTTTTTTCTTCTCCATCTTCATCGGTATACGTTATTCCATATCTTTCTCCGTTTTCCACATCTATTTGATCGGTTGTAAGTGCACTCGCCCTTCCTAATGGATCTATGTAATTGAGTTCATATTTCAATGTGAAATAGAAGAATCTTTCATCCCATATTTCCACTAATGCTGGTTTTCCGTATTCCTTTATTATGTCTTGTATGTGTTGTTTGTTCTCTTCGTAGAATTTTCTTGTAAATCTAACTACTAATTCAAAGTCCTCTGGAATTTTGAATCCAATGTTATTTAGAACAGATTTCGATAGTTTTAATCTTGTTTTCATTTCTTCTTTAACTTGGTCTAGATCGCTGCAGAATGCATGGCAATCCGGCATTGTGAATGCTCGGAGTCTTCTTAATCCTGTTAATTCTCCTCTTTGTTCAACTCTGAATGAGTATCTGGTTAATTCATATAATCTCATTGGTAAATTCTTGTAGGAGATTGTTGCATCGTTTGCCATGAGGAATTGACCGAAGCATGCTGCGAATCTTAAGAAAACATTTTTATCCGGTGTCTCTATATTGTACTGTCTTGCTGGAAATCTATTTAAATATTCCTTCAAAGTTGGATGTTCCATATCGTACATTATTGGTGATTCTATTTCCATTGCCCCGTAATTTCTAACTTCTTCACTCACGTAGGTTTCTAATAGGTTTTTGATGAGTTTTCCTTTTGGATAATACCTGAGATTTCCTGGATCTGACCCTGGTTCATAATCCACTAATTCTAGTTCCTTCATTGCTTCTATATGTGGTGATTCCTTTCCTCCTTTCTCTTTTTCCCCAGCTTCATAGATAGTAAAGTCTTTCAAAGCTTCTTCTCCTTTAAAATTATATCCTTTTACCTTGCTTCCTTTCACCTTCAATTCATGTAATTCACCATTAGGCTCCATTATAGCCCATGTTGATTCGAGTTCTTCTTCTGCTTTCAGTGCTTCTGATTCCATTTCTTTTTTCTTTTCAGAAGATATCTTTCTACTTAACTCTGATAATGGATGTCCCTTGCATTTAATATTAAATGCTTTGTACCATCCAAAAGGTGAATTGTGGATTTCTAAATCTGTTTCTTTGAGTAGTTCTTCTTCTTTTTTTATTATTTTTTGAGCTGTTTTTGGTGATGAAGGATCTTCAGTCAAGTGTACAAAAGGATATAAAACGATTTTTTTAGTATTAACTTTTTCAGCTATTTCCTTAATTTCTTCAACTGTTCTCTCTGCAATTATTTCTTCATTTCCCTCGTCAGGTTTCTCTGAACCTTGAAATATAACTAAACATTCTTCTATTCTTTCTTTTCTTTTTTCTGGCTCTTCTGCACTTTTTATAGCTTTCTTCTTAGCTTCGTATTCTAAGTAATCTGAATGTATAGAAAGTATCTTCATTTTTCTCTCCTCTTCAACTATTTCTTAGTAATTAATTTAATTACTCCGTATATATAATTATAC
>JBMCFZ010000005.1:0-12077 GCA_048620055.1 archaeon
GAAATACCCTTCATATAAAAAGGACAGTAACCCAAATAAAGAGAGAGCGAAGTAAAAAAAGATAGAGAAATACGTAGGAATAAAATTAATTGATTACCAATTAAACGAAACAAAATAAGTAAAAAAAGATTTAAAGAATAAGATCAACGAACAGAGAAACCTAAAGCTATTTGTAACGAAATTAACTAAAAAACAATTATTTAAACGAATGCCGAAAGAAGATAAGACAAAACACAGAAATATGACCATAACCTTTAAATATCAATAAGAACTCATTTTCATAAGGATGGAGAACGATCCATCTTTAGAAAAACAAAATATAAATCTTTATACGATTTGTGAGGTGAAATAACCATGAAAAGAATACAGAAAGCAATTGCAATAGGAGGAGCCGCGATAACCCTATTCGGGTTAGGAGCACTCCCAGCAGCTGCATCGGAAGTAGAAACACACGGAGAACACCTAGATCTAATAGAAGAAATGAAAGAAAACGTAGGTAACGTAGAAGTAGTAACAGGATCAGGTGGCGCACACATAGAGGATGGAAGACAAGCAGCAAGAATAGCATCCGTACTAGTGAACCAAAACTACATGCCAGCAGCACAAGATGATTTTGAAATAGACGCAGATATAGAAATAGACGAAAACGAAACATACGCAACAATACTAAAAACAGAAGAAACATCGCTAAGAGAAACAGGATTCGAAATAAGTGACAGCCAATACACAATAGAACAGAGTAACTCTACTGGAGGAGATGACTTCCAAGTAGAAGAAGGTGCTTCAACAACACTAAAACATGCTCAAATACCGGAAGTACTGAGCAGCCAAACAATAGAAGTAGATGTTGAAGGAGACGACAAAAAGTTCACTCTAGAAGAGGAACTAGAAATACCAGAGGTAACAGCAAACTACGACGAAAGTGACGAAGATCCAGATGACCACGGGTTATTCCTAGACGTCGATGGAGACATCAAATGGAACTTCAACTTTGATGCAAGAGGACAAGGACTACCAACAAACTCAAGTAAATACGAAGAAGGAATGCCAAAATTCGAAATGCTAGGAACAGATTTCGTTCTAAGTAAAAGCGCATTAGACGAAGGAGAAATAGCATTCTGGGAAGCAGCAGAAGAAGGAACAGTAAATGCAGGAGAATCTCTAGAAATGGATGGATTCACAGTAACGGTCTTAGACGTAACAGAAGATCCAAATGAAGCATACATTGAAGTAGAATACGAAGGAGAAACAAAAAGAGAATTCGTCGAAGAAGACACAGGTGAAGAAATAGAGATAGGTGGCGAAACTATAACGGTTTACGCTAACGATGTATGGTTCTTATCCGGAGGAGAAACAGGAGTAGCAGATCTACTACTAGGAACAAGTACATTAGACCTAGAAGAAGACGGAGATCCATTCCCAATGGACGAAAGATGGGAACTAGATGGATACGAAACAAGTGATAGTGATGTAGGAGTAGGAGACGACAGACTAGAAACAGTAACTCTAACATACGGAAACAGTGATGCAGAAGACTGGTTAGAAGTCGGAGAATTCGATGGTAATGCGCCATTTGAAGAGGAAGGTGGACTACCAGTAGACACACCAGTAACAGGGCCAGTAACAGAACACTTCGAACTAGAATTCCTAGGAATGGGTGAATCAAGCCCAACACACACAACCGACGTTGAAATAGACATGAACGGCGGAGACATAGTGAACGTGGAATACTTCGACAGAGCAGGAGTACTAAACATCTTCGACCCAAGCAAACCAAAAGACGCCAACCTAACCACAGAGGGTTCTGCATGGGATGGTACTGAAGATGCATTAATCCTAGAAGAGGACCAGTACACAATAATCGACAACAAAGTAGTATACCTAGAAAGTGTAGACGAAGATGACGGAGACTACGAAATAGAGTTCAGAGTAAACAGCGACGACGGAACAAGCTTAGTAGAAATAGTAGCAGAGGGAGATTCCTTTGACTCTGGTTCTGGGAATGATCCTGCCGATGGAACACCAGTAACATTCTCCTTGGACCAAGGTGGAGATGGCCTAGAATTCGATGCAAATGTGGACGAAGACACCGAAGAAGTATACATCAATGAAGCTGATATAGACGGAAATGGCGAAGGAAACTTCATAGTAGAAACAGGAGACAAGATACTATTCGACAACGAAGGACTAATCGACTTCGCGAATGACGCTGATGTAGAAGACCACTGGGACGACGGAGACGTATCTTCAGTATACGTAGAAGACGGAGCAGGAGCAGGAGCAGGAACATATGCAGTATACGACGACAACATGGACAACGAAGGACTAAGAATCGGAGAAGATTGGAACGAGTCAGACTACGTCAACTACGCACAAGACGAAGTAGAAACAAGTGACAAATACCACATACTAGGAACAGGGCTAGAAATAATGGACACAAGCAAAGGAACAGCAACAATAACCCTACCAGACAAACAAAGACATGCACTAACAAGAATAGGTGCAGGAACAGAAGACACAGAAGAAGGAACTCCAGTAGGAGATGAAGTCGAAGTAGGAATCGGCGACGCATTCAACGGCTGGGAAGTAACAGACATAGACGTACCATACGAACTAAGCGAAGCAGTAGTAGAAAATGTAGAAGACTTCTACACAGCAAAATCTGAATTAACAGACCCAGAAAACATGATAGTAGCAGACGACGAGTCCGTAAGAGACTACAGAATAGTAGTTGGTGGACCACACGTCAATGCACTAGCTGAAGACATGGAAGCCGCAGAAGACCTACAAGAAACAGGCGACGCAGTAATCGCAGTAGAAGGTGACGACCTACTAGTCGCAGGATGGCTAGCAGAAGACACAAAGAACGCTGCAAACGACCTAATCGAATACCTAAAAGAATAGAAACACAAACACTTAAACCCAAAAGGCTTGTTAAAAACAAGCCCAAACCCCTTACTTTTTATTCTTATTTTTAACACAACTAGCCGAGAATATAAATAAAAATAACAAAAACCAAATTAACTAATAAGAAAAAACACAAAAAAGAAATGAGGAAAATGACTGAAAAAAATACACCGAAAGAAAAAAAGGATTCAGAAGAAGAAAAGAAGGAACTAGAAGAAAAAGAAGTAGAAGAAGAACAAAGTATCTTGAAAAACAAAAAAGTTTTAACAATCATAGCACTACTAGCAGCAGCACTCATAGTAACCAACATCTACATATTCATGACACCAAAACGACAAGAAACATGCTACGCGGATCTATGCATATACAGCGAACAGGATCCAGTGCAACACTTCGAAGAACTACTACAAACAAGTGAAAAATCATATCTCCTAATAGAAGGAGACGTAGAAATGACTAATGAAACGGGGCAAATATCACACGCAGCGGTAAAAATGGCAGAACTACTATCATCAAAAGCAGGACTCGATGAAAACATCCACTCAATAGGATACCGAGATGGGGAACCAGTAGAATGTGACGGAGGCAACAAAACCGTGGAACAGTGTCAAAACATAGAGCCAAAAGAAAACGAGTTACTACTACACATGAAGTATCCTGATTACCCCGATCAAAAAGTAAATGAAGTAATAATAGAAAACAGAACAATCACGATAAAAGCAAAAACAGGGCAAGATTTAACGGCAGCAACGGAATTTCTAAAAATGAAGTTCCTATAAAGGAGAGAAGAAAATGCCCAGCATAATAATACCTAGCTACAACGAGGAAGAAACCATAGGAAATACCCTCAAAGAACTGGAAACACTCAAAGAAAACAACAGTGAAATAGAAATAATTGTAGTGGACGACGGATCACAGGACAAAACCAAAGAAAAATCAAAAAAAGCCGACAAAGTAATATCATACAAACCAAACCAGGGAAAAGGCCACGCAATGAGAAAAGGCGTGGAAAACGCGGAACACGAAGAAATAATTTTCACGGACGCGGACCAACACCACATAGAGAAACTACCACTATTCCTCCAAAAACTCGAAGAAAACACCATGGTAATAGGAAAAAGAAACTTCAAGAAAATACCATGGCCAAGAAGAATAAACATAGCACTAACCAAACTCGCAGTATTCCTAGCAACGGGCAGAATAATAAAAGACCCAATATGCGGAATAAGAGCAATACATAAAAAAAGTTTCCAAGAACTGAACCTAGAGGAAAGTGGATTTGAAATAGAATCAGAAATTAATTTAAAAGCGCTTAAGAAGAAAATGAAGATAAAATACGTGCCAATAGAGATAGAATACCCTGATGAACCATTTGAATTCAACGAACTAAACTGGAGACAAAGCAAGAAACTAGCAACCTACCTCATAACATCAGTACTGAAATCCTGGACAGGAAAACTATAAAAAACATAGGAAACTAGGAAAAGAAAAGATGAATATGGATCTAAAAGAAAAGATAAAAATAAAAAAACTCAGCCACAAACAAAAACTAATCCTAATATTCACACTATCACTAATTCTCTTCGCTTTACCACAAATACTTAGAACAACATTCCACCACGACTCACTACTCGGAAGCACAACTCACTACCACGTCAGAATATCAGAACTAATAACCTCGGGAAAAACAGAGGACCCATTATCATTCGGTGGAAGACCACTGACATATCCACCGGTATTCCCATGGATGATAAACCTAATACCAGCAGCGAAATACCTACTAGCACCATTAATAGGTGCCACAGGAATAATCATAGGATACTACTTCACTAAAGAAATTGGATTAACAGAGAAACAGTCACTGTACACATCCATATTCTTATTTCTAAACCCAGCTTACGCTTACTTCTCAGTACATCTAAATCCAAGGCTACCAGCACTAATACTAATGGTTCTAAGTTACCTAATGATCACTAGAAAAGAAAAAATCATTAACTACCTATCAATGATTCCTGTATTAATAGCGCTTCTAATGAGCCCAATAATAGGGATATCACTAACGGTGATGGGAGCGATAATATTCAGAAAGAAAATCAAGAAATTCGCAGCACCTTACACGGCAGGTTTCCTAATATTCCTCTTAGGGCACTTCCTACCACTCATAAACAAATACGGGTTATTTCAAAGGCACGAAGCATACGACATGTTCGTAGAATTCAACAGAGGAGTACAATACTTCTTCTTAGAGACAGGTTTAACCGCAATATCCTTCAACATAGCCTTAATAGCGCTAGCAGGATATGGTTTCTTCAAATTAAATGACTTGGAAACCAAGCCAATAAGAGAATGGCTATTAATAGGAATAATTTTCTCACTAGCAGTTTTCAACAGAGTAAATGATTTACTAATCTTCCCGGTATCAATAATCGCGGCAACGGTATTCGCAGGGCCAAAACTAAAAGAATTCAGACAATCCTTCAAACTGAACAAAGTTCCAATGAAGGCACTCAAAGCAACGATACTAATTTACCTAATACTAGCGGTAACAATACCAGGATTAAAAGTAATAACAATAGAACCAACACCGGAACAACATGAAGCGATGATATGGATGAAAAATAATACTCCTACAAATACAACTATACTAGCGGACTGGAACGAAGGACACTACATAACCAACATAGCGGAAAGAAAAAACGTGATGGATCCGTACCTCGAATTTGCCCCACAAGTAGATGAAAGATACAACGATACAAGAAAAACAATGCACACACATGATCCTAACGAAGCAATAGATATAATGAAAAAATACAACGCTGATTACGTTCTTCAAAAAATAAAGGGAAGAAGAGTAATTCAAGATTTTTCATACCTCCAAACTGATGAGAGATTTCGAGAAGTATTCTCAAACAAAGATTACAAAATCTATAAATTAATGGAAAACTAAAGCTCAGAGGGAGAAAATGAATGAAGAAAAAGGAAACATTTTGAGTAAATTCAAATCCAATAAATCCATTTACTTACTCATTCTAATCCTAGTAGCTTCATTTGGAATAAGATTCAGGGACTTCTCAGCTTCAAGGCCACCGGGGTGGGATATATATTTTCATGGAAGAATGGCTGAAGAGATACATGAAACAAACAGAGTTCCAAGATACGATCAAATGGCCTACGGAGGGAGAAGGAATACTTATCCACCATTATATCACGTTTTTTTATCAATAGCACCATCAATAGGGATATCAGCGGTTCTATTTGGACAGATAATAACTCCTTTAATATTCATAGCGGGTTTAATTCTCCTATATCTGGTAATAAAAGAAACTCACGATGATAAAACGGCTTTACTTTCAACATTTCTCTTTTCATTTTCCTGGGGTGTTCTAAAATTCACTTCAGTTGACGCTCAACCGACCGCGATAATAATGGCTTTATTTATAGCGATGCTTTACTTAATTCAAAAGAACAAGATTCTATACATATTACCGTTAGCCGTGATGCTTCCTTTCATACACTTATCATCATTCATAATAGGGTTATTCATATTAATGAAATCCCTATTCGTTTCCAAGAATAGAAAATGGATTTTTCTAATAGGTTCTCTCATAATAGCTTTATCAGTAATAGTAGCTTATCCTCATTTCTCACAGGATATTCCTCCAACACTCGCCAGACAAATACATGGATTAAATTGGAGCCTAATTATTAAATTAAGCCCAATAGCTCTAATCTTAGCTATAGGGGGAATATACAGGAAAAAATTAAATAGTTTCTGGGGATCAATATTCATAGTGAGTTTAGCATTAATAGCTTTAGAGTTAATAGAAACATCAAGAGGTCTTCTATTCCTCTCACTAGGTATAAGTGTAATTTCAGCATCTTATTTAATCAGTAACTGGGGATTAAAAGACATTTTCCATAGCCATGAAATAATTTTATCTTCAAAGAAGATTAAAACAGGAGTAATAGTTTCATGGGTTATTTTAATATCAATGATATCTTTCCAAGTAATTTATCCTCTAACTTTTTCTCCATTAGGGCATCACTTAGTATTAACAGAGGAAAAAGATGAAGCACTACAATGGATAAATCAAAATACCTTAAAAAATTCAGTTATAATGAGCGGTCCTGACCATTGGGTAACCGGGAGAGCTAACAGGCCAACCTATATGGACGGATACTTCAGAGGACAAAAAGATGTTGCACAGAGATACGAATACGTTGAAGCAGTGTACAATTCAAATGAAGAGAAATTCTTTGAAGCAATTTCACAAGTAGACTACGTTTTAATCTTTAAAGACACCCTCTTCTTCTCCGTGGACACATCCATGCATGAAGAGCATCTATTGAGGGAATTTGAAAACAGTGAAACAGTTATCTACAAAGTTCCCGAAGAAGTTAGAAATAAATCTCTTGAGAAATAATTTAAATTAATCTATCTCTTCTTCAAATAAACTTTCAATCGCCACGGTAGCGTAACTTCCTTTAGGTAGAGAGAAGGATATTTCGTAATAATTCTTTCCATCTTCGATTACTTCCAAATCATTTATCTCCACGTACAGTTCTCTTCTCTCTCCCTCTTCACTTAATTCAGGTAAGCAATTCACTTTAAAATCCTTCAGCTCTAAACCGTTATCCTTAAGCACTTTCTCTTCATATTCATTCTTTAAATCTGTTTCATATCCATATACAGGTCCTTTTTCCTGTTCAATTTCTCTCTTCTCAATTTTACTCTTCACTAAATCTAGATATTCATTGAAAAGATAACTTTGATATGCGTGTGCAAACATTATCTCAAGACTTTTAGGCAGTTTCCTCAATGAATTTATATAGTCCCTTGGATACTCAACCAAGTGATGTAGAAGAGTTCTCTCGTACCCGAGGTAATTTGGATATTTCTTAAGAGCTTCTTTGAAAACTTCTCTTCTTTTTTCATCTTTTCCCCTATCCTTATCCCAGTTCCTCTCCAGCCATTTCCTCGCCTTCTTCGCATCCTCGCTTTCATCTTCAAAATTCTTTGTTAAATAGATTTTCACCGCTTCTTCAGGTTTCTCTTTTATTATAGCTTCTCCAACTAAATGCGTTATCGGTCTCGTTTTACCGAATCTTTGATGTCCGTAATAGTTAGGTATTCTTTCCTTTAGCTTTATGTCCTTATCCGTCTTTATCTTCACGGTGAATTTATTTCCCCATAAATCCCCTAAGGTTATTCTTTCTTCAGAGCGTTTAACTGGCTTTATATCCATGTCTTTTATTCTAAGCTTCTCTATATCATTTGAATCTGCTCTGTATATAGATATTCTTTGACTGGTTAATGCTCTTTTGTCCTTTGTCCCAGCGTAGCCTATTCTTTTTCTTGAGAAATGTAATTTGTTACTTATTTCCTTAATCGCTCTATTCTGCTCCCAATCTCTTTTAATTAATACACAGATTAATTGACTTCCTTCACTTTCTTCGAATTCGTATTCTTTATCCGTCTTCAGAACTTCTTTCTCAGGCGTTATCTCCTCTACTTTGAAGTCCTTGGGATTCTTCTTTATTTTAAGCATTTTAATCTTCAATTTTTCTTTATTTTCTAGAATTAGTTTACTTGTATCTTAGGATTGCTCCTATTCCTCCAAATGCCTCGTAAAATTGATTTCCTTTATCAGTATCAGTGGATACGTACTTTACTTCTGCTCCTATCTGCTCCGCTAGTTCTTCTAATTCTTCCGAGATTTCTTTTTTCTCTATTATCTCTCTTTCTTCCTCGCAGTTTGAACATATCTTTCCCTGTTCTTCAAATTCATCCATGTTCTTTATTACTTCCATTTCTTCTTTTCCACACCCTGGACACTTTATCTTGGTTTTAACCCATTTCAAATCCTCTGATATCAATAGAGTTTCTACTTTTCCTCTTCTCAGTGCTTTCACCACCTCTCTTAATCCGTAAGTTGCCAGTTCATTTCCCGTTACTTTCTTCATGAATCTATCTATTGTTTCTCTTTCCTTTTGCACTTCAAGATCTTTTATCAAATCTTCTGATTTCTCCATCAGTTCTCTTATTCCCGATTCATCCGCGTATCCTGTGCTGGGTTTTCCAAGTATCTTGTTCCTTATTTTTTTATTGAGGTATTTATCCGAATCTATCTTATCTTTAGCCTGTCCTGGTCCTCCTATTATAACTCCTTTCACTTTGTCTTCTTGAAATTCCTTGTTTATTATTCCAGCTGCTTTTTTGTAGTGTTCGTGTTTCGCTTCATTTATGATTCTTTCAAATCTTCTTTGACTCCATCCTCCTTTAGTGTGTTTGGAGGGCACTTGTGATCCAAAACTCTGTATTATCTCAAGGTGTTTTCCCTTTAATTTAGCTATAGCTGCGTTTTTACTGTCTATTGTTACTAATCCGTATATTTCTTTTGATTCTATGAGTCCTTTCAATTCTTCCAAGTCAAAAGCATTGTCACAATTATATAAATTCACTTGTATTGGTTCCGGGGGGGATATTATTTCTTTTTTCATGTTTCCATCTATGTATCCTGCGAAGATCGCCACTCCATTCTCTGGAATTTTTTTAACCCCTTTAAGTGACTGTAGAATTGTTTTTATTGCTGATTGAACGTGTTTCCTGGTTGATTTTGATTTTATATTTGCTGCTTCACTGTACTCTGTTTTAAGCCTTGTTACTTCTTGATTGATATTATGATCCTGCGGTATGTATAGGCTTATTAATTCCGTGCCTTTTCCTTTCATTTTTTCAAGCTGCTTTACTTTCTCTTTGAGCTTCATTTTTTCCTTTTCATTCATTTTAATCACTTTTATTTTTCTTTTCCGTGTTTTATTTTGTTCATTGTTCTAATTAACTATTGAATTATTATCTGTAGAAGTATTTTTGAAGTTCAAACCAATTCTTCCTTACTTATTTTTCTCAATCTTTTTCTGTATTTTTCGCTTCCGAGGCATCCTTTCAAGTTTTCTATTAACCTCGTACATGATAAATACTTTGGAACTATTACGTATAGCACGTTATCTATGTATTTTCTGGCTTCTTCTAAGTATTTTGCTCTAACTATTTTGTACGCTTCTGTATCTAAACTAATTATTTTCTCCGTTATGTTATTCAATGGTACTGTGGAGATTATCATTTGTGCTTTTTTGTATCTTGCTTCTTCCCATGTTTCCTGAATCATTAAGTCTCCGTGTATGTAGTTCATTCCTTCTTCTTTCGCTTCAAGTATTCTTTCCGGGTCGTTGTCTATTATAACTACTTTTTGATCCCTTTCTTTTAGGAATTTAGATATTCTTGTACCTTGTATGTCGTATCCTGCTACTATGAAGTGGCTTGATATGTCTTCAGGTACTTTGGATTCAACAAATTTTGTTCCCGGTAAGTTAAGTAGCCAGAAGTCCTTTAATTTGTCATATATCTTCCATACATGTTGACTTGTGTATGAACTGGATATCATGGTTATGATTGCGGCTAATATTATCGCTTGGAATACCATTGGTTCTATTTGATTTGATATCCTGGCGTGTATTGCCAGTATCAATGCAAATTCACTCATCTGATCCAGATTCATAGCTGTCATTAGAGAAGTTCCCTTACTGTATCCTTTACTTTCAAGTATCAAGATAGTGAATAATGGTTTTGCTATAACTATAACGAATACCAGTGCCAATGCAGTTATTAATGTTATTGTACCTGGT
The DNA here is from genome assembly GCA_048620055.1 of archaeon. Lineage (GTDB taxonomy): Archaea > B1Sed10-29 > B1Sed10-29 > B1Sed10-29 > B1Sed10-29 > B1Sed10-29. The sequence continues at coordinate 10,594 of JBMCFZ010000005.1, forward strand.
ATTATTATTAATGCTCCGAGTGAAACGAAGAATATTGCTGAAAAGAAGTCCTTTAGTGATTCGAAGGTTTCAAGTATCTCTTGATCGTAAGGAGGTTTTGAGAGAGCCACTCCAGCTGCAAATGAACCTATTATTATGGATATTTCGAAATGTTGTGAGATCGTTGTGAATATTAATAGAACACTTAAACCTATCAACATTGTTGCTTCCTGTGATTTTTTAATAAATTCCAGTACGTAAGGAGTTAAAAATCTTACTAGGAAACCTGCTGCTAATATAATTACACCTATCTGTACGTTTGAAATTATATTCGATTTGATTAATGGATAAGATGCTAGTATTAGGAATATGAAGATGGCTATTATATCTTGAGTTAGATTTATTGAGTTACATAGTCTTTTATATGCTAATTTAATCTTTTTTCCCTCTATTAACTCCATTCCAACTAAGGAAGAACTTAATGAAGCCGCTACTGCTAGATATAAAGAGTTTAATGTTCCCAGTCCTATTATGTAGGAATATAGGTACACTAATAACCCTATTATTGTTACTTGGGCTACTGTTATTAGAGCGGTATTCTTCACAATTCTCTCAGTTTTCTCCAGCTTTAAACTTACTCCGAAGATAAATACTAAGAAAGCTATTCCTATTTCTGCTAATGAAAGTATTCCAGATTCCTTCACGAATGGAGATATAATTATACCTGCTATTAAGTAGGCTGGAATTGTTGGATGGTTTAATCTGTTGAATATGAATAGCACTATTGATGCTACTATGAATATCACTGCAAGTGAAGTTACTATTTCAATCATTCTTCATCACTTCCCTGTTTCTTCATATTCTCTTCCTCCCCATATCAATGATTCTGTGTCTCTATCGATCTGACTTATGAATTTTGGAAGATTATTTAGGTAGTTATCGAGGTATTTCTTCATTTTCTCAGCTGTAAGTATATTTCTCCTTATTATGTAATCTGATCCTAAGTCGTAGTACTCCGCTGATTCCTCAGGGTCTTTTGACTCTATGAATACAATGGTTTTATCTTTGCTTTTTCTCAATATATCCTTATTAATCTTTTCTTCTTTAGCGAAACTGATTATTAAGTCAGCTTCTCCTAAACCCACTTCTCTTTGTATCTCTTCATGTTTGAAGTCTCCAAACACGTATCTCAAGTTTTTCTCCTCGAGTTTTTCAACGTTTTTTGTTCTCTTATCAACTACTGCTATCTGATTAAAGTGTTCTCTTATCGTTGGTATTAATTTATCAGCTGTATTGCTGTATCCCACAATTAATGCGTGGTTATTCAATGTCTCCATATCTACATCCTTTTTATCTTCACCTTCAAATCTTTTGAGGAAAGGCTTTATTCTTTCATATATTCTTTCATTGTAAGTTATCAAATACGTTGATAAGGTCATTGTTATCAGCGCCATCAGGCTGAAGTATCCTAGTAGATCTGCTGGTATGTATCCTTGAACTATCGC
>JBMCFZ010000006.1:0-11985 GCA_048620055.1 archaeon
CTTTTATGGTGTGTTATTCTTTCTAAGTAGTACCAAATTAAGTATACTAATAATCCTATTAAGAAAAATATTATGAATAAAGGCACTAAAAAACCTATGATTGTTATCCCTGTTGCTCTTCGTATTGACTCAGTTTCAGGATATATGTCATACGGTTCTTCCATAAGATTGGCTTCTTTTTCCTCTGTTACATTTAAAGGTTCTTCTTCCATTCTTTGCCCTATTGGAATGTAAGAAGATGTTTCTGTTCCAATTGGGTTCATAGCTATAAATATTGCCGTTATTAAGAAACCTAGAATTAAAACTATTGATAATGGCTTTAAAATCAGTGGTGTTTTTTTTCTTTTTATTTTTTCTTCTTTTCTTAGTCTTTTTCTGGTTTCGTCTTTCATTCTTTCTATTTCTTCTGCAGATGCCTCTATTCTTATCAGTCCTTCATATCCACAGTCCTTACAGTAGTATTTATTAGGTGTTCCTAGGCCTATTACTGTTCCAATTGATTTTGTATTCATTGAAGCAAAATCTATCCTAGGACTACCGCATTTAGGACATACTTTTACTGTTTTTTCCCTTTTCTTTGCTTCTTTATTCTTCTTTTCTCTTTTTTTCTTGTTTTTCTCGTCTTTGTGGGCTTTAGATTTATGTATTTTTAGTCCTCTCTTATTTTTCAGTTCTTTTCCACATATATCGCATTTTACCATTAATTATCTCCTACATAAGATAGTGGTTCTTTTAATAAAAGTTTATCCTTTATTCTGGTTTATTTGCTTTTTTTCATTTTCTAGGGGTATTTTACCTCTTAACCACCTCCTACGTATAATTTATTTTATATGTTTTACTTTAACATGGGTAATAAATGGGTTTTATTATATTAGAACATATAAAACAAAGTTTAACAGAAAGTGATGTTATACTAGAACATGTATAACATATTTTATAAATTAAATTTTCAGAGAAAAGAGCCGGAGAAAATGAGATTCTTATAAAGTTATTGCAAAACAGTTTGGTGCCCTATTTTACTCCTATAGTAATCTTCACAGCAAATTCCTAGGTCTCACGTCAAGTGTTTTTTCGAAAAACAAAAGATTTAGGCACTACGTTCCTTTGTCAGTTCTTCGATTTTACAGGGAACTTAAAGGAACTTACCATTAAGAAGGCTATAATAAAAGATATTCCTGTTGTTAAGTAAATTCCTGGTGATAATAGGTATAAAGTAGGATATATTATGCCTGTGGCCGTGCCTGGGAGTCCGGAAAAGTAGTTTCCGGTAGCTTTTTTTGTTTGAAACCTGGCTAACCGTAGTACTTCTGCAAACATTATGGATACTGCTGAAAGATGCACTACTATGTTTTCGAATAAGGTCGTTGGGTTCAACCATGTTATTATTAATACTGCTGGAGCCACCCCAAAGGACACTAAATCAGCTATGTCCATTCTTTTACCATATTCGGTGGGGTTTGAAAGTGTTCTAGCTACTTTACCATCTAATATATCCATTATTACTGCTGCTAGTAACATGTAAACCCCAATTTCAAAGTTCCCTAAAATAAAGAAATATATTGAATAAAGACCAAACCCACAGTTTAAAAGAGATATTATGTCTTTTAACCTTATTAGGTGACTAATTCTGTTTTCCCTTGGTATCATAGGGAGATATTTATTCTCTATGTTTATTGAGTTAATGTAGTCCTCTAATTGGCGTAATTCTTTTAATATATGAGTATCTTCTCCTTCTTTTGTTCCCAGTCTCTTGCCAAGTACCACTACACTGCTCTTTGGAATTGGCGCTGGGCTTACTTTTTTAACAATCCATCTTAGTTTTGGTTTATTGAACATATTTTTTCCTAAATCACTCATTAAAACATGGTATCCTATCTTTTTATTAAAGTTTATTGATGTTTTGTTATCCTTATGAACTCCAAATACACATATCTTCACTCCTTTTTCCTCCATTCTCTTCTCCATCTCTCTTACGAAGTATTCAGCTGCTCCTTTACCTCTCCATTCTTTTTTTACAAATGTACCCCCAAGTGATCCTATTTTTTTAAAAAATATTCTAGTGTATCCACACCCAATAACTTCTCCTTCATATTTTAGAAAGTAGAAGTTTCTTTTCTCAGGGTTTTCAGTCGGCTTAGTGATGTAAGGGTGGTCCGCACATAATCCCTCTATTTTTTCCAAATTGTTTGTTTCTTCTACTTTCATCTATCTATCACTTTTTTATTAATTTTCTCTGTTATTCATTGGTTCTTATTCGTTTTTAGATTTTGCGATATAATTAAATTTCTCAAAACACAAATAATAATAGTGATAATTATGAATGAATCAGAAGTAAAACTAATAGCTACATCTAAAGGGACTGAACACAAGGCCTTAGGGCCAGAGGAATTAACTGCATACGGAGCATATGGTTGTTTCGAACAAGGAACATCTTATGAAGTATTTAAAGAGCACTACGAAGAAAATGATGAAAAAGAATTCCAAGAAGAAGTAAAAGAAGTTCTAAAACAAAGTGCTGGAAGAGGACACGGTGCAGTAGCCGATCAAAACCTATTTGTCTTTTCAATAAAAAATCTACCTAGAGCGGCAACACTACAATTATGTCTTCCAGAATACCTTATGCACCTTCAACAATCTATGAGAAGAGCAACAGCTGAGAGAGGTTATGTGATACCAGATAAAATTAAAGAATCAGGTCTCTACGAAGAAGTAAAAGAGACACTGGATAAATCATTTGAAACATATAAGGAATTAGTGGAAGAAGGTATCCCAATAGAAGATGCTAGGTTCCTATTACCTCTATATACTAGAACAAACATACAGACGGCAGGGAATGCTAGAGAATTAATGCACCTGTATCATATGACGAAAAAAGAACCAACTCCTTCACCTGTTAGAGAAATAGTTGAAGAAATGATAAAGAAAGTCAGAGAGAAAGCACCTGGTGTGTTCAAAGATTGGGGATACAACTATGAAAGATTAGCATGGTTCCCATCAGCACAACTATTCTCAGAAGAAAATAAAACGCTTAATAAAATAATAAAAGAAAATGATTATCCTGAACAAGCGAAGTACATAGAAGGAGAGATGTCAGAGGAAGCAATAGATAAAGCAGTGAAGGAAAGAAACGAAACGGAACTATCAAACCTAAAACACATACATAATGGGAATAAGATACAAGGGTTCTTGGCACCGATGTCAATTGCTTGTTACCATCAGTCAACGAGACAAAGGACCTGGAACCACTCCATAGAATCACTGTACGATGCAGCTGAAAGAGGGGACATGGTAATTCCACCAACAGTAAAAGAATCCCCGCATACGGATAAATTCAAAGAACAACACAAGGAAATGATAAGATTATATAAGAAATTAGTAGATAATGGGATACCAAAGGAAGAAGCTATTGGAGTAATACCTCATTCAGTGGAAATGTATGACTTAATACATGTAAATGGATGGAATTCAATACACTCCATAGGGAAAAGAACATGTACAAAAGCACAATGGGAAATAAGAAGAATAGCAAATAAAGTAGCCACGGAAATAAGAAAAAGAAATCCAATACTAGGTAAATACACATATCCTCAGGGAGTAATATATGGTGAATGCCCAGAGGCAGATCCTTGCGGGCTTTGTGATAAAATAATTGAAAAGAGAAAAAAATAATTCTCTAAACGGGATTATAAATGCCTAAAGAAATAGAAAAAATCGATTCAAAGGTAAATGAAGCTATAGAAAAAGAAAAGCAAAGACAGGGAAACCAATTGGAAATGATAGCTTCAGAAAACTTCACGAGTAAAGCAGTTCTCGAAGCACAAGGAAGTGTTCTAACGAATAAATACGCGGAAGGTCTACCAAAGAAAAGATATTATGGTGGATGTCAATATGTAGATATAGTGGAAAAAGAAGCGATAAAGAGGGCTAAAAAGATATTCAATGCAGAACACGTGAACGTACAACCGCATTCAGGGACACAGGCAAACATGGCAGTTTACTTCTCAATATTAGAGCCAGGGGACAAAATACTGGGCCCAAAACTGAGCCATGGAGGTCACTTAAGCCATGGTTCTCCCTGGAGCTTCTCAGGTAAACTATTTGAAAAAATAGATTACAAAGTGGATAAAGAAACTGAAAGATGGAACCATGAAGAAATAAAGGAACTTGCAGAGGAGCATCAGCCGGATTTAATAATTACTGGATATAGCGCTTATCCTCGAGAAATAAATTTCGAAGAATTCAAAAAAGCCGCAGAAATAACAAATTCATATCTAATGGCAGATATAGCTCATATTGCAGGATTAATAGCTGCTGGAATACACCCTAATCCTTTCCCAGAGGCAGATATAGTTACCTCAACAACACATAAAACACTAAGGGGAGCTAGAGGTGGATTTATAATGTGTAAAGAGGAACTAAGTGAAAAAATAGATTTGTCTGTTTTCCCTCTTATCCAAGGTGGTCCACTGATGCACTCAATAGCTGGAAAAGCGATTACATTCAAACAAGCAATGTCTTCTAAATTTAAAGAATACCAAGAACAAACGGTGAAAAACTCCAAAGAACTAGCAAAAGTATTAAAAGAAGAGATAAGGATAGTTACAAGAGGAACTGATAATCATTTGGTTTTAGCAGATGTAACCAGTATAGGCGTTACTGGAAAAGAAGCAGAAGATAAGTTGCAGGAAGTAGGTATAACAGTAAATAAAAACACCGTACCTTATGACGATAGGAAACCAGAGGATCCAAGTGGGATAAGAATAGGGACCCCTGCGCTAACAGTAAGGGGAATGAAAGAAAATGAAATGAGGGAAATAGGAGAAATCATTATAAAAACTCTTAAAGGAAAAGATGGTAAGATAAAATCTAAGAAAAAAGTAAAAGAACTCTGTGAAAAATTCGAAATCTATGGATAAAAGGTGAAAAAATGATAATAAGAGGAATATTAGCCACTATTGCAAGTTTATTCATATTATTCAGCTATGTGCCTCAAATAATCCATGGGTATAAGAGAAAAACTCTTGGGGATCTTTCAATAATGTATTTAGGAAGTATAGCAACAGGTTTATCCGCATGGGTAGCATATGGAATATTTATAAATGATTTAATATTCACAGTAGCTAATATAGCTATGTTAAGCTTCTCATTAATTCTGATATCTATGAAAATATATTATGGAAGGAATTAAGCAACCTGTTTTTGAATAAACATAGAAATATTAAACCCAGTTTTCTTAATAATTATAGGTGATATTAATGGAAGAAACAATGAAAAATCTTGTAAAAGCCTTTATAGGGGAAAGCCAAGCTAGAAACAGGTACAACATATACTCAAAAAGGGCTAAGAAGGAAGGATACGAACAAATAGCGGATATATTCAACGAAACCGCAACACACGAAAAACAACACGCTAAATGGTTGTTCAGATTAATAGATCAACTAAAAGAAGGCGCAACAGAGGACTTATCCGAAGTAAATGTAGAAGCGGGAGCACTAACAACGCTAGGAGATACAGAAGAAAACCTAAAGGCAGCTATAGAAGGGGAACACTACGAAAATACTGAAATGTATCCAGAATTCGCGGACAAAGCAAAAGAAGAAGGATATCCAGAAGTAGCTAAAAGATTAAGAGCTATAGCAAAAGCAGAAGAACACCATGAATGGAGATATAAGGAACTTTTAAAACAAGTACAAGAAGAAACAGTCTACAAGAAAACAGAAAAGAAAAAATGGACATGTAAAAAATGCGGATACGTACATGAGGGTAAAAAACCACCGGAAGAATGTCCGTCATGCAGCCATCCAACCGAATACTTCCAATTAAAGTGTGAAGAATATTAAATTGGGAGGTGCATTGAATGACCAATAAGGATGAGGTATACAGATGTAATATCTGTGGAAATATAGTGGAAGTAGTGCATGAGGGAGTAGGAGAATTAGTGTGCTGTGGAGAACCAATGGAGCTACTAAAACCACAAACAGAAGATAAAGGATATGAAAAACACGTTCCAGTTGTAGAAGAAATTGAAGAAGGAGTAAGAATTAAGGTAGGATCCAACCCGCATCCAATGGAAGAAGAGCACTATATAGAATGGATACAAGTGAAACTGAAGAACGGTAAAACATGCAGGAAATACCTAAAACCAAGTCAAAAACCTGAAGCGAGTTTTTCGGTAAAAAAAGAAGAAATAGAGAAAGTCAGAGAATACTGCAATGTACATAGCCTGTGGGAAAACAGTAAACCAAATTAATTCTTCCTTTTCTCTTCTTATTTTTTATTTTTATATTTTCGCAGAGATTATGTTATCATGTAAATCATTTAAAACCTTTCTAGCAACATCTTGTTTTCTTTTTAAGTTAGGGACAATAGAATTAGGATAACTGAATCTCTTAAACTTAGTGTAAAGTTTTTCTAATTCTTCTTCAATTTCTTCAGCCTCTTTTATATTTCCTTCACCCAGTTTATCCATTGTGTGTCTTTTTAACTCTCCAATAGCATCCCCTAACCCTGTTAAGTAATATTTTGGAGGTATATCTATTTTTGGGAGATTTCTTTTTTCGAGGTATTCTTTAAGTATGCACAATTCAGCGTATTCCTGGTAGCTAATTCCAAGCGCCTTGTCCTTTAAAACAGGGCTTTCTTTTAACTCACTCTCACATTCGTTTAGGATTTTTTGAGCTTTTTTCCTTTTTTTCTCTGCCTTTTCAAACTCATTATTATGGATGCATTTCACACCTTCCTGGCAGAGGGGGAGTATGTTTCTTCTTTTTTTCAATACTTTCTCTCTTTTTTGATAATTTTTTTCCAGTTCTTCTTTGATTTTATTCAGCATTTTTCTCACGTTTAATTTATGGGGTTAGTTTTTTAATTTTGTTCATGTATTCTTTTTCCATATATCATTGAAATTAGTTTTGCATATAATATTTCTATAACCATAAATATAATTAATGAAAGCAGAATGTATCCCCAGTGGTTTATAGCTAATGAGGTAACTCCAAATGTTCTCGATAGAGGTGTGTATAGAAGTAGAGGATAAGAAATTACTGCTATGCTCATTGCTGCTATTAAATGTTTATTTTCAGTTAGTTTTAGGTCATAGTCATTTCTGATTATTTGGAACATCATTATTTCAAACAATCCGAGAGCTACGAATAACATTGTTTGAGCTAAAATAATATTCTCTATGTGTATGAAAAATATTGGAAGCATTGAAATTGCTGCTATTGGCCCCGTTCCAGCTATCATAGCCATTATTTTTTTATCCATTATTGGTTCTTCTCTTCCTCTTGGTTTTCTTTTCATTATGCCTTTTACTTTTGGATCTTCTCCTAAAGCTATTGCGGGTGGGCCATCACTAATGAAGTTAACCCATAAGATCATCACTGCTGTTAAAATCACTGCTTTTGTACTTGTAAAATATTCTGGATAAAAAAGTCCAGCTATTAGTGTTCCTAAGAATACGAACATCACTTCTCCTGAATTCGTTGATAGTAATTGATTTGTCACTTTTCTGATGTTATCGAATATGGCTCTGCCTTCTGATATTGCGTCTCTTATTGTTGTGAAGTTATCATCTTGAAGTATCATATCACTGGCTTTTTTAGCAACATCTGTGCCTCTTAATCCCATTGAAATACCTACGTCGGCATCTTTTAGTGCTGGCGCATCGTTTACTCCGTCTCCTGTCATTGCTACATTCATATCTTGTTTTTTCAAGGCTTCTAGTATCATGACTTTATTGTCGGGCGTAATTCTTGCGAATATTTCTACTTTTTTTACTTTTTCCTCCAGTTCTTCTTCATTCATTTTATCCATTTCAATTCCGGTTATTACTTTTTCAGAGTTAAATCCAAGTTCTTCACCTATTGCTTTAGCTGTTTCAACATTATCTCCTGTAGCCATCACTACTTCTATTCCAGCGTTCCTACAATCTTTTATAGCTTCTTTCACCTCTTTTCTAGGTGGGTCTATCATTCCTTGTAGGCCTAAAAAAATCATTTCATTTTCTATTCTTTCATCGCTTGCTTCAATATCATTTACTTTCTTCTTAGCGAAAGCAAGTAACCTTAGAGCTTCTTTAGCATACTCTTTATTTTTCCCTATAATTTTCTGTTTTCTTTCTTCAGTTAATTCTTTAATCTCTCCATCTACCAGTATCTTATTACATCTATCTAAAATTATTTTAGGTGCTCCTTTCATGTAAGCTGTTTTATCTTCAGTTATAACAGTCATTCTTTTCCTATGTGAGGAGAAAGGTATGCTTCTCAACCTCTCTTTCTTTTCTTCTATTCCTCCTTTTCTACCGGATATTATTAATGCTTCTTCTGTTGGGCTTCCATGGAATTCCGTTCCTGAATCTGTTTCTATCTCTTCCACATTATTACAGTGGACACCACACTCTAGAATAGGTTTTAATTCATTTGCATCTACTTCCTCTCCATTGTTAATGAATTTTCCATTAGTTTCTTTTCCCGTATTTGTCACTTCATATTCTTTTCCTTGAAAATATATCTTTTCAACGGTCATGAGAGCTTCTGTCAAGGTACCTGTTTTATCAGTTACAATGAAATTCACTGAACCTAAGGCTTCCACTACGGATAATCTTCTTACCAATGCATTTTTCTTAAGCATTCTTCTAGACCCTAAAGCCATCGTAAAGGTCACTATTGCAGGTAGGGATTCAGGTATTGCTGCTATGGATAGGCTGATAGCCATCAAGATAATTGTTATGAGGGATGCTCCTGTAAGGGTGTATTGCATTATTGCAACTGTTAGAATTATTCCGGCAACCAAGTAACTTATTTTTTTCCCCATTTCATCTACTTCTCTTTGAAAAGGAGTTTTTCTTTTCTTTATCCCTTGTATTCTCTTAGCTATGTTTCCAACTTCTGTATCCATCCCTGTTCCAATTACGACTGCTTTAGCTCTTCCTTTCAATATATGGGTATTTTTAAAAATCATGTTCTTCCTGTCAGCTACAGGTGTATCTTCTTCAAGAGTGCAGGGAACTTTAGAAACGCTTATGCTCTCACCTGTTAAATCTGATTCGTCAGTTGCCATCGATTCAGTTTCTATGACTCTCGCATCAGCTGGAACTGCATCACCTTGTTCCAAGTGAATTATATCTCCCGGCACAATTTCCTTTGAGTTTATCTTCATCTTCTTTCCATTTCTAGTAACTTTCACATCCGGAGAAGACATCTCCTCCAATGCATCTATGGCTTTCTCCGCTTTATAGTCTTGAACGAATCCAAAAAACCCGTTACCTATCATTATTATGAATATAATACTTATCTCCAAATAATGTGGTGTTTGGCCTGGGAGAAGACCAACTACTATTGAGAGGGCTGCAGCTGCCATTAGAAGATATATTAATTTATCTTTAAATTGATCTAAAAGTATTTTGAAGGGAGAATTCATTTTACTTTGCTTTATTTTATTTTCTCCAACTTCCTTTAATCTTTTCTCTGCTTCTTCTTCACTTAATCCTTCTTCAGATGTGTTTAATTCTGAAAACACTTCTTCCAATGATTTACTGCACCAGTTCATTGGTAAAGATAAAGTGATGAATTAATAAAAATGCTTTGGGTTTTTTCTATTTGCTACCAAAGGATTTAGATCTGATGTTTTTTAATCTCTGTAGGCTTTTGGTCGCTTATCTATTTTCAATATAATTATTTCTTCATCTTCCTTATTTTTTTCAAAGAATATTCTGAAGTTCCCTACTCTGTATCTTAAGCAATCGTACTTATCGATGTATTTAACATTCTTACTTCTATTAGGGTGTTGTGAGAACCATTCTAATTTATTTATAATCCTTTTTCTTTTTATATGGTTTAGTTCTTCTAGGTCTTTCTTGGCTCGTTTTTCAAATTTCAGTGTGTGAGGCATGTAATCCTTTATTTAAGATTAAATTCTTCTTTTATTTCTTCTAAACTGTAGTGTTTTCCTCTTTTTTTTGCTTTTTCTATTTCTTTCTTTAGCCTTTGTTCTCTTTCTGTAAGGAGTTCTCTAACTACTTTTTCATAGGTTTCTCTAGGTGAGCTTTTTTCTTGTTCGAGTTTTTTTTTAGTTTCTTTTGTAAGTTGTACTGTTGTTTTTTCCATTTTTAATCACCAAATCTAAATTTTCCTAACATTTTATTTATTTATATCATGTTATAATGAATTATAGTGTGTTATAGTATTTAAGGTTTTGGTCCTTTCCCTGAGAAATATAATTCACCGAAAACCTAAGTCTACTTGATAAAATGGTCTTCAAAATAGGTTTCCACGTGAGCATATCAGGTAAATTATACAAAGCTTTTGATAGAGAAAAAGAACTCGGAGGCAACTGCGGCCAGATATTTGTAAAAAGCCCGAGATCTTGGAATTTCGGTGATTTAAATGAGGAAGAAGTAGAGGAATTTAAAAAAAGATATGATGAGGGGGATTTTAAACCTTTCCTATCTCACGCTACTTATTTAATTAATTTAGCAACTCCTAAAGAAGATTTATTTGAAAAATCTTTAGATTGTTTACGTGGAGAGATACTGAGAACAGATAAATTCAGTTTACCTTACATAACTTTCCATCCGGGAGCACACACAGGTTCCGGGGAAGGCAGAGGAATAAAAAGGATAATTGAAGGATTAGGAAAACTTGAAGGAACACTGAAAAAAACAGATACTATGTTATTACTTGAGAACACAGCGGGAAAAGGAACTACTTTAGGCTACTCCATGGAACAACTAGAGAGAATGATTGAAAGAATCGATACAGATATAGGTGTCTGTCTAGATACAGCTCATGCTTATGGGGCAGGTTATGACTTGGCTACTGAAGAAGGAATGAATGAAACGCTGGATGAGATAGATGACACGATAGGAAGAAAATCAATTAGAATAATTCATTTAAACGATTCAAAAGCGCCTCTAGGTTCACAAAAGGATCAACACGCACATTTAGGAGAAGGAGAGTTTGGTTTAGAGGGGATAAAGAGATTCATAAACCATGAATTTTTCCGAGACATACCCATGATTAGGGAATCACCTATATCTAAAAAAGACATAGAATTGGCAAAAAAACTAAGAGAGTGATGATATTATGAAAGCAATAGTGGTTTCAGAAAAAGACAAAGCTGGGAAAAATATCTATAATCATTTGCTTGAAAAGGGGTTCGGCTCTAAAAAAGGAAAATGGCAAGGAAAAACAGTTTACAAAGAAGGAAACTGGCTATTAGTGCTTACAGAATCCAGAATAATCTACGCGAAGGAAGCAGATTCTTTGAACGCGGATGAAATAATATTTGCCTCAAGACATTCTTCCGAAGCAGGTAAACCTACATTAACTACCCATCCCCCAGGCAACTTCGGACCGGCGGACTACGGAGGCGAACCAGGAAAACTATGTCATGTCGATGCAGAGAGAATGAAGAAACTTCACTCTCATTTATTAAACCCTCCTTTTGAGTATAACGTATCTCTTGAAGTTACGCATCATGGTCCTTTCATACGTCAGCCCTGTTGCTTCATAGAATTAGGTTCAACTGAAAAACAATGGGGAAACCAAGAGGCCGGGGAATACATAGCTGAAGCGATAATGAAAACAATCAAAAATGATGAGGAAAAAGATGATGAGAAGAAAATTGAAACAGCTATAGGAATTGGAGGAAACCACTACGCTAGAAAATTCAACGATGTACAAAGAAAAGAAAACATAGCAATGGGGCACATGATTCCAAGATACGCTCAAAAACACTTAGATAAAGAAATAGTTCAACAAATGATTGATAAAACACATCCGGAACCCAGTAAAATATACATAGATAAAAAAGGGACTAGGAAACAAGCTAAAGTAAGAAAGATGCTTCAAAAATTTGATAAAGAAGTAATATTGTTGTAGTATCTTGGTTTACTCTTTTTTGTTAATTGTGTAGATTGCTATTGCTGCTAGGAATAGTGCTACAATTGATATAGTTCCTAGTCCTGGTGCTGCTGTTGGTGTT
>JBMCFZ010000007.1:0-11932 GCA_048620055.1 archaeon
CACCTATTCCATATATTTCATTTTCTTCTTATTCTTAGGAATCATAGTAATATTAACAATCTCTTTTGTGCCAGCAACACCTGATTTAAATAGAGCTGCAGGGATAGTAGGAGGTACACCCACCGATTTATCACCTATGGACTTCCAAAACTATTTCTTCCATCTAGCTTTAATACAAGCATTTTTCGCGGGATTAATAGGGGGGCAAATGAGTAAAGGATCAATACTAGAGGGGGTAAAACATTCAATAATAATGATACTGATAACAGTAGCAATATTTCAATTCTTCTTAGCACCACCTGCATTTGAAAACGCGATGGCTGAAGGAATAATCAGAATAGCTCCAGGAGCAATAGATGAAGAAACGGGACATGCAGTTTACACGATAAGTGAAACTATAACTTCTGAAGACATAGCTGTGGCGGTTAAAGAAAAGGCTGAAGAAGAAGACATAAGTGATTTAACGAATATAGATGCAGACGACATAATTTTCGTGGCAATGGATTGTGGACCATGTCGAGAGAATAAATTAAGAGTATCAACTAATGAAATAGAAGTAGTGGAGAAAACTTCAGTTGGAGCGAGAGTTAGATCACTTCCAGATGAAAAATTCCGAATAATACTAGGAGAAGCTCCAATGGAAATGGGAGGAGCACAAACTGGAGCTCCAATTGGATAGAGAAAAGAAGTGATATAAATGAATGAGAAAGGGATAATGACATATGATTTCATTATAGCTATATTTGTATTCCTAACAGCATATGTAATAACCATGCAAATAGTTACATACCCCCTTACAAGTCCAAATGTAGAAGTAGATCAAAAAGAATTAACAAACTCCTTACTAGCACAAACACTCATCAAAAATCCTGGGAAACCTGGAAACTGGAGTAGAATAGATGAGATACAATTATTAGGGCTAACACTACACGAAAAAGGAAATAACCCAAATATATTGGATCAAACGAAACTTGAGGAATTAAACGAAACAAATTGCAGTGACCTAGAAGAAAAAATACCTTTAAAGACAAATATAAATATTGAAATAACTTTAATTGAGGAAAATAAGACGTATAAATGCCAAAGAGAAGGATATATACCTAAGAGAGAGGAAAATATCTGGGCTTACGTTTGGAACGGAGAAGAATACAAAGGAGCAAGAGGAATTATTCAAACATGGTGAAAAAAATAATACCTAGAGAGATGATTAAATGAATAAAGGGCTAATAAGAACAATAGAAGCATTTATAGCGGTCTATTTACTTTCAATGTTCTTAGCATCAATACAGATTGTCTCCATGCCACGATATGAAGATCCTTATAATATAGAAAGGCTTCAAAGAAACTCAGAACACATATCCCTATCAATATGCAATAATCACTTTCATAGAGAAGGAATAATAGAAGAAGGAAGGATCCCTGAAAATATAAACACAGCTAGAATGCTTCCAAAGGACTTAGAAGCCAACGTAAAACTGTACAATGGAACTTTTTTCAATAAATTAATAGATAAAACAGGTAACTTCTCCGAAGAAACAACTATAGCTACAAGCAGTTGTATAGTGACAACTCACGACCAAAATATCATTGAAATTGGGAAAACAGGTGAAGAAAACATTATTATCGGAGAAGATGAAAATGAAACAATTGAATTCGATGTTCAAGAGAATGAAAGAGGTTACAAAAATACTCTAGTCATAGAAGCAAATCAAACGGATTCTGGGGAAACAGTTATCCTGGTGCAAAATGAAACAGAGAAGATAGAAGCAGGGTCTCTCAGTTTCTCACAAACCGGATTTGAAAAGAAGACACTGAATCTCACAAATTACCTGCCGGACGCTGAAAATGAATACAAAGTAACAGTAAAACCAGATGTAGAAACAGATTACAGTCATATTGGATTAGATATTTCTAAAATAGAATCAAATTACAAGCCATACAAAGTTTTAGTGGGAGTGTGGAATAAATGAAGAAGGGACAGTTATTAATATTTACAGCAGTTATGATAGCATTTGCCTTATCGGGAGTAATTGCTTTATCCGTTCAATTACAAATGGGGACGAGGGCAGATTACGATAAAACAAACCCAACTGTAATGATAAGAAGAAATTTTGAAAAGGAATTAATAATGTTAGTTGAAACCGATCCTTACAATGAAACAAGATTCAACAAATCAATTGAGGACATGAGAAACTCCGCTAAAGGAAAAGGAATAGAATTAGATGCTGATTGGGAAAAAATAGAGGGCAATGATTTAACTCTTTCTGAATGCGATTTTTTCTTGGATAAATCGATGACAGCTCTCAATTCATCTGGAGAAGCATGGCAATTTAATGTAGTGATTAGAGATCCTGAACAAGTAAAAACCAGCTCTAATTTTAAGGTATGTTGGGATTAACTTAAGGAATACTGTGAGTTCTAAGATAAATATAAATGAATGCAGGGGAAGGGATTCGAACCCTTGAAGGCACTAAGCCATGGGATCTTAAGTCCCACGCGTTTGACCGGGCTCCGCCACCCCTGCTTACAATTAAAAAGATAATTAATCCTTTAAGGGAAATAATGGGGTCACTGAGATTTGAACTCAGGTCACCGGCACCCAAAGCCGGTAGGATACCAGGCTACCCTATGACCCCTTGAAAACGTAATTTATCTTCAAGTTCCAGAAACAAAGATTTCTGAAAACATGGTGTACAGTTTCACATATTTGTTTGTATTGGTTATAATTAAACTTTTCCTAAATTTATTTTCGCTTCTGATTATTCCCTTTGAATCATTCCTTTTCGCTTCTTTTCAGCGTAATCTTTGAAGTTATCTGGCTCTGGTTCTATTCTTATCTTTAGTAATTCAAGTGTTTTTCTAGTGACATATGTCTTTGCTATTTCTCTTAATTCCTTGTTTTTTATGTCTATTCTTCTGGGAACCTTGTTTTTAAGATCTTGAAGCGCTTCTGTCATGGTTTCATTACTTATTCTTCCTTTTATCCTGTATTCGTCTTTTTTATCATCGTACTCTGCTCCCGTAATATCGTAAGCTATTTCATCAAGTTCATCTAGGTCCAGCTCTTCTCCTGTGTAATCCCATATTTTTCTTTTGAATGAATCATAAATGCTTGCTAGAAGTTTTGCCGCTTCCATTGGATCTGTATCTTCTTCAAATTTACCTTTCTTCACACATATCCAGTCGCCTATCTTCGCATGAAATTTAACTTCCCCTTTTTTGCTTTTACTGATTTTTTTAGCAGTCATCGGTCTACCTCCCTTTGTTTTTTATGTTTCTGTATATTAAAAGTTTTTATGCTAGTTTCTCTATTTGCTTCGTTTTCTCTTTTCTAGTTAACATTAAAACTTTTTGGCCTGTTTTCACTTCTGTATCTGGTGTAGGTATTACCAGGTCACCATTTTCATATATCGCTACTATTGATGATACGTCAGGTTTTTCTATTTCTTTAACTTTTTTTCCTGATATCTTTGAGGTTTCAACAACTTCTAACTCAAGTATAACTGCTTCTCCTTTCCCCAGGAATGATAAGTCAACTAATTCTGGTTTAGTTATTACTTGAGAGATGTATCCAGCTGCGTTTGCTTCTGGGTATATTGCTCTATCTATTCCAAGTTTATGTAGAACACTTTCATCGTAGTGAGTTGCTCCAAGTCTTATTCCTACTTCTTTTGCTCCCATTTGCTTTGCTATTAGACCAACCACTAGATTTGTTTCATCTGTCCCTGTTAATACTAATACTGAATCTGCTTCTGATATTCCAGCATCTTCTAATACGTTTGGTCTTGTTGCATTTCCTCTTATTGTTAATGCTTCGTATTCCGAAGCTACTTCATGGCATCTATTTCCATCTTTATCTACCACTACAACATCATGACCTTCCTCTACTAATATCTGTGTTAAGTGTCTTCCTATCTTACTTGCGCCTATTATTATTATGTACATCAAAGCACCTCTCCAATTATTTAATTAATATATCATTTTTTAAATTCTTCTTGTTGTTTTTAGGGATGGGGTCTTTTTATATTTGAGCAGAAAACCTATTGCATGTAATATAGGTATTATCTCTATTCTTCCCACTATCATATTGAATATTAGAACCCCCTTAGTTATTTTAGCCATTCCTGGATTAACTACGCCTATCATTAAACCTGAATTTCCCTGTGATGAAGATGTTACAAATAATGAATCACCTAAAGGCACTTGAGGTTCAGAATAAGTTATTACAAAAGCTCCAAGAACCACAAATAAGATGTATAGCAATATAAATATATAGGTTGTGCTCAATTGCTTATTAGTAGCTTCTTCCCCCTCTATTTTTCTTGAAAAGTAAGCTCTGTCAGGTAAAGCATATTCCTTAATCTTCCAGTATATTGATTTTAAAAATATCCAGAACCTAATTATTTTCAAACCACCGGCTGTAGATCCCGCTGAACCTCCTATAATCATTAGTAACCCGAGAGTCATTTTAACGGTTTCACTCCATCCCACTCCAGATAAAGTTTGGAATCCACCTGCTGTTAACGCTGAAGTAGTATGGAAAAATGAGTGTCTAATTCCTTCCAATCCATAGATAGACATGAATTGAGGTAACATCATAAACGCACCTAATAAGATAAGTATCAAAGTTAATCTTACTTGTACGTCTCCCAAATAAGCTTTCCATTTCTTCTTCAAGAACTGATAATGTATGTAAAATGAGAAGGAACCTAAAACCATTATAATTGCTAAAGATATTTCTACTCTAATATTATTCATTGTAGCTAACTCTCCCCAAATCATCTCCATTCCATTTGTACTTATAGCGCTCATAGAGTAATTTACAGATTGAAAGATAGTTAATCCGGAGAATAAAAGCAGTATGACTCCTATAATAGTTAAAAGTATGTATACCCACCATATTCTTTTAGCAGTTCCCATTATACTTGGCCTTAATCTTTCTTCCCTTCCCTCTGCCTTGTATAACTTATAGGATTTTATATAAGTGAATATACCTATTAATGCAAGCATTATTATCCCTGCACCACCTATCCAGGCCTGTGTACTTCTCCAAAACATTAAACTATTTGGGAAAGCTGCAGTTTCTCCTCTCAAAGGAGTTGATCCTGTAGTTGTGAATGCTGAAACTGAATCAAAGTAAGCATTACTAGGAGTTACCCCGTGCATCATGTAAGGGACTGCACCCAGTAAAGGTAAGATAAACCAAGCGATCACAACCATGCTGAAAGCATGGGTCTTCTTAGTTTCTTTATTAGTTTTAAATAACCTGTTTAAAAGTATTCCAAATACAAATGTAAGTATAGCAGGAACTAAGAAGTAATTTAATTCAGTTATTCCTTCTAAATAAATGATTGAAACTATTATTGGAAGTAGAAATGCTGCTGAGAAATACATCGTGATTTCTCCGAGGTCTCTGAACACTACTTTTACATCCTCAAATCCAAGTATTGTCATTCGATCACTTTCTTCAAAATCCCATTCTCCGTTTCTCAACTTTCTTAAAATCCTATAAGATTTAAAAGAACTTCTTCTTTAAATTATTTTCAATAAATAGAAAAAATTGGAAAAAGTAAAAGAGAAATAAAATTTTATTCTTCCTCTAAAAATGTTCTTGCTTCTTTTTCAGTGTCTAAAACGATGAAAGTAGTTGTTTTAGCTACAGAAGGATGAGCTAATTCATTTTTTATGAAGTGATCTAAATCTTGCATTGATTTACATTTAATTCCTGTTAATAAGTCAAATTGACCAGTTGTTGTATATATAGCATATATATTTGGATTGAGTTTAAGTTTATTAATTATTTGGTCCAAAGACCTTGATTTAACTTCTATACCTATTATTGCTGCTACATCGTACCCTAGTTTCTCCCAATCAACCACTGCATGATATCCTTTGATTATCCCTTTTTCCTGAAGTTCATTTATCCTATTTCGAACCGTTCCAGGTGAAACATCTATATCTTCAGCTATCTCTCTATAACTAGCTCTTCCATTATCCCTTAACTCTCTTATTATAGCGAGATCTTTACTATCAACTTCCTTTTTTGGATACATGTTGTAAGAATAAGCATTCGAACTATTTAAATCTTTACTATTTGTGCAAAAAAAATGAAGATTTCTACAAATAACTAAAAGATGTGCATATGAAAACAAGGATTTGAAGAACTACCACGGTTTTTAATAAAAAATATGAGAAAAATCTTAGAAATTCAGAATTATGATGCTCCGACCGGGAGTTTCCGAAGAAAACAATGGAAATCAAAGTTTCCTTCTTTTGAACCCGGGTCTCGAGCTATCTCCAATCTTTCAGAAATCTTTGATTAATCTTTTTTCCAAAAACCATCTTTTTGATTAATCTTTTTTCTAAAAAGATTACGAGAGGCTCGAATCCTTGGCCACTAGACTATCGGAGCATCGGTAAAATAATCGCAGATGATTATTCTGATACAGTTCTCTTATTGTTTTAGAAAGTACTTAAGTTTTTTGGTGACTAAATTGAAAATTCATGATTTAATCAGTGGGTCCGGGGAGATTTGAACTCCCGATCTTCGCCACGTGAAAGCGACGTCTTAGCCCCTGGACCACGGACCCTTTCAAAAGATTTTAAAATCAAGGCATTTTATCTTCACAAATTACGGATTTCGTTGAAAAAACATTATTTATCTACAGATTATTAAATCTTATGATAGTTGAACTAAATGTTCATGTAGATTTTTTACAATTTTTTCATTAGTTATTTAAGGGACGAGTCAATTAAGAGATTTAGAAGAGCAAAGGTAAATATTCGCCCACGCTCACCCAGAGGCGATAAAATTAAAGTAATAAAAGAAGGACCATCAAAGGCAGATAAAGTAACTACAGACATAGTTATAGCTACAACTCATCCAACAGGAGAAGGGGTAAAAAGATATAAGAAGATACTTAACCAGAGAATCCTCGCCCGATGCGGAGAAAAAAGAGCTCCTGAAGAAGAATACAATATATCTATAGACGAATACGATGCCAAAGAGATTATAAGAGCTGCTTTATATGGTGGGTTAAGCCATCATGATGGTTTGAGAGAAAATGATCTCATAAAAGAAAATGGGGAAGAATCTGAATATACATTAGTTATAAACAAGGCTCTTGAAGAGATGGCTCTATTTGTAAATGGGGATACCTATCCTCTAAAGCCTAATTTGGGAATAAAAAGAGAGATTAATGTTGAAATAGATTAGCCCCGAGCGGATTTGAACCGCTGTCAGCAGGTCCAGGGCCTGCTATGCTTTTACGTAGTCTTCACCACCTTTATTGAATTATAGTGAGTGACTAGACCGCTACACCACGGGGCTATGTAATAGTTTTATTAATCTAAAAGGTTTTTAATTCTTTCCATTCCTTCTTTGATTCTTTCTCCAGATTCTGAGACAAATGTAAATCTAACATGGTTTTTTCCTTCTTTCCCAAAATACCCTCCAGGTATTACTACAACCTCTTCTTCTTTGTACAGGGAATCTGATAATTCTTCCTCATCTTTAAATCCTTCCATGTATTTAGATAAGTCCACGAAGAAGTAAAATGCTCCTTCTGGTTCTGTAAATCCCGCTTCTGGGAGTTTTTCTTTTAATTCTTTTTTCATTATATTCTTTCTATGTTTGTAAGTAGGTAAAACTTTTTCTTCAATGTATTCTCTCTTGTACTTTCCTTTTTCTCTCAGGAAATGCTGTAGGAATATCTGTGGAATACGACTTATACATAGAGCTTCATACTGAAGCAATTGAGTCATGTTTTTTATGAAGTGCTCGGGACCGTATGTATACCCTATTCTCATTCCAGGTATCGAAGCCGTTTTTGAGAAGCTGTTACATGTTATTGTATTTTCCCTAGCCCCGTACTTTCTTGAATTTATAAATTCCGCGTTTTCATAAATTATATCTTTGTATATATCATCCGTTATTAACCATAAATCCTCATCTTCAACTATTTCAACTATCCCTTTCAAATTTTCATCTGTCAACATTCTCCCCGTTGGATTATCGGGCGAGATAGTCATTATTACTTCCGTGTCCTTTGTTATTGCTTCATTTACTTTTTCAGGCGTCATTTGAAAGTCTTCTTGCCAAGTTGTTTTTAATCTTTTGATTTTTCCTCCGGCTAGTTTAATGGGATGTGGATATCCCACGTATTCAGGATCCTGAATTATTACTTCTTGGCCTGGATTTATCAGTGTCTGTAAAGTTGCGTATAAACCCTGTGTTCCTCCATGTGTGAGAGTTATCTCTGTTTTTGGATTTATTTCTATGTTTTCTTCTTCTTTGATTATATCTGTGATTAATTTTCGAGTTTTTAGAGTCCCTGGTGTTGAACAGTATGATGTTGATTCTTGTGGTTCTTTCTTCAGTTTTTCCGCGAGGTAATTCATGGATTCTTGTGGTGGTGCTAAACTAGGTGCTCCTCCTCCAAAACTTATGATTGATTCTTCTTCACCTGCTTCTTCAAGTAATCGAGCTATTCTTCTTATTGGTGATCCTTCTATCCTTTCAGTTCTTTTTGAAAGATCTTTATGTACCTTCATTTTACCTTCTCCTCGGCTTTCGCTACTATTCTTTTTACCCTCTCTATCGTATCAGGGTTAACTGAAATGGAATCTATTCCTTCTTTTACAAGGAATTCTGAAAATTCTGGATATATACTTGGTAGTTGCCCACATATGCTAACTGTTTTTCCTTTTTTATGTGCCTTTCTTATTATTTTTGATATTGATTTCTTCACGGCTTTGTCTCTTTGGTCAAATACCCCTAATTTTGCCAGTATCTCTGAATCTCTATCTGCTCCTAGTGTTAATTGCGTTAAATCATTTGTTCCTATTGAGAAACCGTCACAGTACTCTGAAAATTCATCTATTAGTAAAACATTTGAAGGTATTTCGGCCATCATCCATATATTTAGGTCTTCACTTCTCTTTAGGCCGTGTTCTTTCATTAGTTCCTCTGTTTCTTTTATTTCTTTTACTGTTCTTACGAAAGGAATCATTAAATGTATGTTTTTCTGTTCTTCCCGTGCTTTTTTCACCGCTTCGAGTTCAAGTTTGAATGCTGGTTTAAATTTCTCCGATATATACCTTGAACATCCTCTCCACCCTATCATAGGATTATGTTCTTTTGGCTCGTATTTTTCTCCTCCTTTTAATCTTCTGTATTCATTTGTTTTAAAGTCACTTAGTCTTAGAACAACTGGTCTAGGATCAAATGCTTTTGCTACTTTTAATATCCCTTCAGATAATTTATCTATGAATTTTTGTTCCTCTCCCTTTTCTATGAGTGATAATGGGTGTTCTTTTACATGTGTTGCTAATATGAATTCTTCTCGCATTAGACCTACTCCATCTACTGGTTTCTTCGCTATCTCTTCAGCTATTTGAGGCACTCCTAAATTTACATATATATTTGTCTTTGTTTCAGGCACCGGTAGTTCTTCTTCGTGTTTTTCCGATTCAACTACTCCTCTAAATACTTCCCCATGTGTACCATCTACACTGACAACTTCCCCTTCTTTTATCTTCTCCGTAGCATTTTCCGTTCCAACTACACAGGAAATTCCTAGTTCTCTGGATACTATAGAAGCATGACTAGTTAACCCTCCTTCATTAGTTACTATGGCTGAAGCTCTTCTCATCGCTGGAACCATATCAGGATTTGTCATTTTAGTGACGAGGACATCTCCTTTTTCCACTTTACTCAATTCATTTAAATCATGAACTATTCTTGCTTTTCCATGTTCTATTCCGGGACTTGCGGCCATTCCTTTAACTATTATTTCTCCTTTGGACTTTCCTTTTGTAATTATAGTTTTCTCAGACCATGCTGTTTCTGGTCTAGATTGTAATATGTATAACTTTTTTTGTTTTTTATCATAACCCCACTCTATGTCCTGTGGAAAATTGTAGTGATCTTCTATCCTCATACTATATTTAGCTAATTTTTTTATTTCCCCATCTGAGAGAACTTGTGCTTTTTGCTTTTCTTCAGAAACTTTTTTCTCCACTGTTCCTCCTCTTGGATCATTTACAAGTTCTTTTTTCTTTGTAGAGATTTTCTTCTCCTTTATTTCGAATGTCTCCTTGTCCACGAAGTAAGTGTCCGGTGTAACTGTACCTCCCACTATATATTCTCCTAGACCCCATGATCCTTCTATCGTTATCGTGCTATTGTCACCGTTTCTTAAATCTAAAGTGAATAAAACTCCTGATGATTCTGATTTAACCATTTTTTGTATCGCTACTGATAGAGCAGCGTCTAAGTGGTTGAATTCTTTTCTTTCTCTGTAATAAATTGCTCTATTAGTGTATAGTGATGCAAAGCATTCTTTTATTTTCTCTAATATATTTTCAATTCCTCTTACATTGAGATAAGTATCCTGTTGTCCCGCAAAACTAGCTCCTTTTAGATCTTCTGATGTTGCACTTGACCTTACAGCTACTTCAGGTTCTTTTCCAAGTTCTTCTTTAAGTTCTTTGTGTCTTTTTCTTATTTCTTCTTTGATTTCATCGGGAATTTCTCCGTTTAAAATCATTTCTCTTATATCCTTCCCCACTTCATTCAATTTATCCGTATCTTCAGGATCTTTCAATTCTTTTAATTTATCCCTAATTCTTCTAACAAACTTATTATCATCTAGAAATTCTCTATAAGATTCAGTTGTAACTACGTATCCAGGTGGAACTGGAACATCTACTTTGTTTAATAATTCGCCTAGGTTAGCGTTTTTACCGCCTACTAAGTATTTTTTAGTAGAATCAATGTCCTCGAAAGAAGCTACGTATCTTGGTATTTTAATCACCTTTTTTCTGTAAATAATTTATTAACGAATGTTCATTATGAGTAGGTAAAACACTTACCCTTTATATCTCTTTGTCACAATAAATTAACTGGTGATTAACAATGGCACAATATGAAACGATAAAAGAGAAAACCTTCGAATATGGGAATAACTTCATTGAAGTTTCCAGGAAAAAAGTAACAGGAGAAAGCGGAGAAACAGAATTTATAAACTTCTCCAAGGGATTCTACAACGACGACCAAGAAAAAACCTATAAATCTGGATTTGGATTCTCAGCAGATAACGAAGAAGCTGTAAAATTCATGAAGAAAGCTCTAGACGAAGTATAAGAGAATGCTGAATAGAAAAATATAAATAAAGAAAGCATACATCAAAAATCAATTTTTAATGAAAAGGTCTCTGTTAAGGAGGCCTTGAATAATACTTTTTTATATATAACTCTAAAGAGAAATTTGACCAATAAAAATTTTTATTTATCAAAACCAATAGTTTATAAACCATTAGTCATCTTAACTACTAGAGGTAATCCAAATGAATAAGAAATTAATACCATTGGTACTCATAGGGCTTCTTTTAATAGGACTAGGATGCCTGAATGACGTGCCAATAGACGAAGGAACAGAAAATGAATTAATAGTGAATGTTGAAGGAGAAGGAATTGTAGACCCAGAAGAAGGAACACACAACTATACAATAGGGGAAAACATAACAATGGAAGCAACACCTGAAGAAGGATACGAATTCACAGGATGGACAGGAGATATAGAATCAAATGAAACCATAATGGACGTAGAGATAGAAGAAGACCTAGAAGTTACAGCGAATTTCCAGCAAATAGAAGAAGATGACGATGAACAAGTTGATGTAGGAGAACCAGGAGAAACAGTACTTTCTTTCCTCGAAAAGACATACGAAGGAAATATAGAGGAAACTGCGGAATACCTAGTAGAAGAAGAAGCAGAGCAATTTGAACAGGAACTAGAAAATATGTCAGAAGAAGAACTACAACAAATTAAGATGATGATGGAAGAGACAGATGTAGAAACAACAGTAACAAATGAAGAAGTAAATAATGGTGAAGCAAAAGTAGACGTAGAAATGGAGATATCTACTAC
>JBMCFZ010000008.1:0-9796 GCA_048620055.1 archaeon
GGACAATAGATAGAATAATGAATTCGAAGATGAATGAAAGGAAAAAAAGAGTTCCTGACACGAAAAATAATATAAAAATCAATTTTTCAGTAGAAAGAAATGGAGAAAACCCTACAGAAATAAAACAAAGCGTTGGACCAAGAAAAAAACCAGTTAAAGAAATGTTAGATATAATAGACAAAGGGAAACATGTTAATGTTATAATAGAGCTAGGAGAATCTCCAGAAGAAGAGGAGATAGAAACAGAACTAATAGAAAATAAATTAACAATAAGAACACCAGGTATATACAAAGAGCTACCCTTAACAGGCAGATTAAAAAGGATAAAGGAAAAAAACTACAAGAATAATATATTAGAAATAAAGATAGAGAAAGAAGAATAAATGCAAGATAAGGGGGACATAGATGCCAACCTGTGAGATATGTGGAGAGGAAACAGAACAAAGATGGAAAGTAAAATTGGGCAACTCAAACTTAAAAACCTGTAAAAACTGTAAAGAACACGGAAAGATAATAGAAAAAGAAAAAAAGAAACAAAAAAAACAGAGGACCAAGAAAAAAAAGAAGAAAAAACTTGGAAAAAAAGAATTAACAGCTAACTACGGTAGAAAAATAAAGAAAAAAAGAGAAGAAAGAAAACTTACACAAAAAGAACTATCAAATAAAATAAATGAAAGAGAATCCACGGTAAGAAAAATAGAGAAGGAAGTAATAAAACCAACAAAGAAAACAGCTAAAAAACTGGAAAAAGCATTAGATATAGATTTATATCAAAAACCGGTAAAATTCAATGAATACAAAAAGAATAAAAAAGTTAAAAGTAAAAAAACAACAATAGGAGACATAATAGAACTAAAAAAAGAATAAGGAAACACGATAAACATGATTTCATCTACGCTTCTCATAATAATAATTGTATTAATACTAGCAACTTTACCTGTTCTAATATTCAGAAAGAAATCAAAAATAGAGACATATGGCCCACTTTGCATGTGGAAAACTAAAAGAACACTGGGAACAATAGAGAAACTGGCTAAAAAGAAAAAAATATGGAGAGCAATAGCTGATTTAGGGATAGTATTTTCGTTTGGAATAATCTCAACTATATTTTTACTCTACAATAAAAAAGGAGAAACTAAAAAAATTGTATTATATTACTTAATTTTTGCCATATCATCATTAGCATTCATAATATATCCTTCAGGAATGATAGATAGAACTTTAACAGGCATAGTAACCTTGATAGCAGGTATCGGTGGATTTGCATTCTTAGCTTTACTACAACAATCATTCACAATAATAAGTAATTTGATAATAGGAGAAGCAGCTACTCCTGGAGTAGCACCAGTGATTCCTGGAATGAAGGTGCCCGGAATACCTCTGTACGTTCCATTATATGCAATAATAGGTTTAGTGATTCTACTGATAGTGCACGAATGGGGACATGGAGTGGTATCAAGAGTAGAGGAAATAGCGGTAAAATCAGTGGGATTACTAACTTTAGGATTAATCCCTATAGGAGCATTTACAGAGCCAGATGAAAAGGAATTAGAAGAAACAACACGTAGGAAAAGGAGTAGAGTATATTCAGTTGGATCAATGACTAATTTCATAACAGCATTTACAATAGGAGTAATATTTCTCTTACCTTTAAACTTATTAGTACATCCTGGATTACAACAGCAAGAAATAAACAATATAGAATATTGGGAAGTGAAAGAAATTCCTGAAACTTCCTCTTTCCATGGAAAAATAGATCCTGGTACAAAAATCTATAATATAGAAGAAATATATCAAACAAAAGGACCTCATCAAGAAATAACACTGCAAACAGATCAAGGAGAGATAGAAGGAATAACCGATGAATATGGAGGATTAGGTATAACTGTAAGACAAGAAAAAAGAGATATTTTAGGAGCTAGTTACTGGATTCAAAACTACATAATAGGTATATTCACATGGATAGTCCTGTTAAATTTCTTGATTGGAGTAATAAATTATCTTCCTTTCGCAATATTTGATGGAGCGAGAATAATAGAAGATATAAGTGGATTCTACGGGGAAAAAACGGGTTTAGATCCGGAGAAAACAGGAAAATCAATATCTTTAATCCTCACAATACTAGTTTCAATAATGCTAGTGATAAATATTCTCCCATACTTCTTTTAAAATTTCTCCTTCTAGATTTAGGTAAAAATTAAAAACAAAAATATAGAGATGAATGGGAAAAACCCAGGATCAAAAAAATCACCTGGTTCCCTAGTTCAATCTCCCAATTCGATTTAAACTGTTATTTTAGGTAGTCTATACCTAGTTCTCCTTCTTTAACCATTTTCTTGTCTGAAGAAGATTGTAGCGATTCACCCATTGGACCTCTTATATTTGGAGATCTTACACCTGTCATTATAGAAATTACTTCTATTTTACCTTCATATTCAGGTGTTACTCTGGCTCCCCAGATCACTGTTGCGTCAGGATCTACAGCTCCAGTTACTTTTTCTCCAATTTCATTTGCTTCTCCAAGCGTCATGTCTGGTCCACCGGTTATGTGAATTAAGCAACCTTGTGCTCCAGCATAATCCACGTCTAGCAAGCTGTTCTTTAAGGTATCTTCTACTGCTTCCTCTATTCTACTGTGTCCTTTTGCTTCTCCTACTGATATCACTGATACACCTGCTTCCTGCATTATCGCTCTAACATCTGCATAGTCTAAGTTTATTAGAGATGGTGTTGTTATTGTTTCAGTTATACCTTTAACTGCTCTTGCTATTACTTCGTCCGCTACTGAGAATGCTTGTTCCATTGGTAGATTTGGAACTAGTTCAACTAATCTGTTATTGTCAATTACGATTACTGTATCTGCTGCACTTCTTAGTTTCTCGATTCCCTTGTCTGCTTTTGCAAGTCTGGCTTTTTCAAGCTTAAACGGATAAGTTACCATCGCTATTACTATTGCTCCTTGTTCCTTTGCTACATCTGCTACTATTGGAGCGGCTCCTGTACCTGTTCCTCCACCCATTCCTGCGGTTAGGAACAGCATGTCTACTCCTTCCATAGCATCAGATAAAGTTCCTCTAGATACTTCAGCAGCTTTAGCTCCTACTTGGGGCTCTCCACCAGCACCTAATCCCCTAGTAACACTCTGTCCAACAAGTATTTTCTTGATAGAATCGTGTATTAGTCCAAGATGCTGTTTATCAGTATTTATTGCTATCATTTCTGCTCCATCTATACCTATTCTGGCTAGTCGGTTAACAGTATTGTTTCCTGCTCCTCCTGCCCCAATCACTTGTATACTCGGCCCTTCAATCAATTTGGCCTCTTGTTCGGTCTTTTCTTCATGAGCTTCATCTGCTCTATTTATCATTGATTCCACTATAACGTCACCTCACATTAATTTAGGGTAAAACTACTTTTTATTACTTATGTCTAAACTTCAAAGAAATTAACTGAATAACCAACAAAAAAGGAAATAATCCAGATATACAGAAAAAAAGAAGAACTGAAAAAGCTAGAAACACGTGAAAAATAATTGCATAAACGCTTTTTTAACATCTGAAAAAGAAAGGATTTTATTAAGTCAGAAAGAAAAACTAATACGGTGAACTGGAGCCGGGAGGCTAGGGGTCTCCTATTAATCTCAAATCCCCGATATGGATAGGCGAGTTTCAGGGACAGCTTAAACCAAAAATCATGGCAGTCCAGGATTCATTGTAGACTCTCTGTCTCTTAGGACTCCATTCATATGAAACCGGGTCAGGCCTTGACGGGAGCAGCCCTAACATATGTTTGGGGTGTCTAGGAGGTTGCAGAGACGAGGTGTATTCTGGGTAGCTGACCATGCTGAGGTTTTAGCGATCTCTGGACATGTTCACCACTAAAAAATAAACGTGAAAGAAAATGAATCTCCAGTGGAAACAAATTTGGGAAATAATAGCGATAATAATCCTAGCGGAAATAACTTTCTTCGGAGGAATGGCATTTCAAGAGTTGAGAACAGATACAGAGAAAGAAACAGAATACATAATTGAAGAAAAAATAATTAGAGAACCATACGATTACGATGAATTTATAAAGATAGATGGAGAAAGATCGAGTATAAATGGAATAGGAATAAATCCGGACAATGAAACAGGGAAACTCATAAACTTCACAGTAGTAACAAGACTAGGAGAAGGAGATATATTAATAAAAACAAATAAAAACATCTACGATGACTCCTTTCAATCATCAACCAGAGACATAAAAAAAGCGGTGAAAGAAGAAACAGGGAGAGAATTAAGCAAAATAGATATAACGATAAAAACAACTCAAACAGGTTCAATAAAAGGATCAAGCGGATCACTATCACTCGGAATAGCATTAAAAGAAATAATCACAGGAGAAGAATTGAATAGTACAGAAAAAGCAGCCACAGGAGTACTGAGATCAGGAGGATCAATAGCACCGGTATCATTCCTAGACGAAAAGATAAAAGTAGCAGAAGAAGAAGGAATAAATGAATTAATAATACCGGGAAGCCAATGTGAAGAATACGAAGAAAGAGAAGAAATAAAGATAAGTTGTGCAAACAACTTAGATGAAGCATTTGAAATTATGAAAAGATAAAAATAACTAAAGAAATAAAATCAAATAATCAAAGCGGGGGTCGCATAGCGGTAGTGCGCTGGTTTGCTAAACCAGTGACCTTACGGTCACCCGGGTTCGAATCCCGGTCCCCGCGCTTCTACCAAGAAATATTTCTAAAAAAATTAAACTTTTCTTAATATATCTCTAAGTTTCTCTTGTTTTTTCTCATCAGCTTTAATCTTATTTAAAGTTCCTTTAACAAATTTCTTTTTCTCTTCTCCTTTAATACCTATTATACTCATTGTTTGTTCTATTTCTTCCATTTTTTTCTTAGCTGGAGCATCAGAAAGAACTATTCCCTCCACTTGCTTACGAAGATTATCCTTAACTGTCTTATCTAAATTTTCAATCATTTTCTGAGTTTTCTTAGAGCTCTTACTCATTTTATCTTTTCTAATCTTATTATTTTTAATTTTACTCATATTATCACCAAATAGAATAAAACATTTGAAGTACTTAAATTTTTTGAACAAAATTTCGAAAAGATTTATTACATTCAAAACACTGAACTATATCAGGGATTGAAATGGGAGTAGGAATAGGAGAGATAATACCAAAAGAAGAAAGAGAACTAAATAGCTTGAAAGGGAGAAAAATATCAATAGACACATATAATATCCTTTATCAATTCTTATCAACTATAAGACAGAGGAATGGAGAGCTTTTAAAAGATTCTAAAGGAAGAACAACAAGCCATCTCGCAGGATTACTTTATAGAACAGGTAAATTAATAGAAAATGACATAAAACCAGTTTATGTATTTGATGGAAAGCCACTAGGGATTAAAGAAAGGGAACTGGAAGAAAGAAGTAAAAAGAGGAAGGAAGCCAAGAAGAAATATGAAAAAGCCCTCAAAGAAGGAAAAGAAAAAGAAGCGAGAAAACAAGCACAAAGATCAACGAAACTTGAAAAAGAAATGATTGAAAATTCTAAAAAGCTTTTAAAGTCCATGAATATACCTATAGTTCAAGCACCTGGAGAAGGAGAAGCACAGGCATCATACATGTGTAAAAAAGGAGACGTATGGGCATCTAGTAGCCAAGATTACGATTCATTACTATACGAAACACCGAGACTCATAAGAAACCTAACGATAACCGGAAAAAGAAAGGTTCCAAACAAAAATAAGTACGTTGAAGTAAAGATCCAGGAGATAAACCTTGAAAAAACCCTTAAGAAACTAGAAATAAACCAAGATCAATTAATAGAAATAGGCATACTGATAGGAACGGATTACAATGAAGGAGTAAAAGGAATAGGTCCAAAGACCGCTTTAAAAGAAGTTAAAAAAGGGAGAAAAGCAGAAGAGATATACAAAGAAAATGAACAGGAACCGAAAATAGATCCGGAGAAAATAAGGAAAATATTCAAAGAACCAAAAGTAACAGATAATTATAAATTAAAATGGGAGAAACCAGATGGAGAAAAAATGAAACAGATTTTGATAGAAGAACATGATTTCTCTGAAAAAAGGGTTGAAAAGGTAATAAAAAAAATGGAGGAGAAAATGAGTGAGGAGACCACTCAAACACATCTAGGAAAATTTTAAAACAAAAAGGAAGATTAAAATGGATAAAATATTTGAAGAGATTAAAACTGATGAATTTCTAAATAAAAGAAAAACTTTAGAGAAAATAAAAGAAGCTTTTGAAGAAGATGAACCAAGAAAATTGAGAGAGATAAGTAATCAAGCAACGGAAAAAGCAATGATAATCAAAGAAGAAGAACTCATAGAAATCTCGCTAATCTCATATGGACTATCAAAAATAATTAGGAAACCACACTACAGAAAAGAGCCCGAATGGAGTGAATTTAAGGAGGAGATAATCGGAGAACTAGAGAGAAACATGGAGAAAAAAGGAAGAATAGTAGAAGAAGTTACTAAAACAATAATGAAATTCAACGAAGAAGCAGGGAACTACATAGAAGGAGTAATAGATCATGGTAGGAAAAAACAGGCTAGTAGATTATACGCATTAGGATTATCTTTAAAAAAATCCGTTGAATTAACAGGAACAACTCAGGAAGAACTACTGCCTTACATAGGAGCTACTAAGATAACTGAAAAAAGACATACTCAAACCATAAGTACCGAGGAAAGATATCAAAACGCAAGGAAAATAATGGAAGGGAAAAAGTGAAAAAATGAATAGAATAATATGTGATTCAAGTAGCTTAATATCTCTGGGAAACATATGTGCCTTAGGTATACTACCTTATTTAGAGGAAAAACACAACATTGAATTCATAATACCTAAATCAATTGAAGATGAGATAGTTAAAAAACCAATGAATACAAAGAAATTTAAATTAAAAGCAATAAAATTCAAAGAACTAATAAAACAAAACACTCTGCAAGTTGAATCAATTGAAAAAGCAAAAAAAGAATCAAAAGAAATAATAAAAATAAGTAATAACCTATTATTGAGCAAGAAGGAACAAAAACCGATAGAGATAATACATGAAGGAGAAGCAAGGACAATATCTCTTTTAAACACACTTAATATTTCTAATCTACTTATAGATGAAAGGACAACAAGATTATTGATAGAAGATATAGAGAAACTGCGAAGATACATTGAATCACAGTCAAAAATAAAGATAGATATAGATAAAGAGAAAAAAAGAGAAATAAAGAAAAAAACGAAAAACTTAAATGTGATAAGAAGTTCAGAAATAATAGCGATAGCCTACGAAGAAGGATACTTTCCAGAGAAAACCGAAGAATTACTCGAAGGAAGCCTATACGCATCCAAATTCGCTGGATGTGGAATAAGTTCACAAGAAATAAAGGATTACCTACATATACTTGAAGGAAAAAAATAAATTAAACAAAGTAAAAAATAAAATGGGTGAAAAAATGGTATTTAAAAGTACGAGTAAGAAGATAGAGAAATTATATGAAAAGAAAGAAAAACACAGAGGAAAAAACCCAAGGAAAACGCAGAAAATACAGAAAAAAATCGGTAAACTAAAAGAAAAAGAAAGGAAAGAATTAAACAGATAGAAAGAAAAGAATTCAATCAACCTGAGAGATAAGAAGGGGATAAAATGAAGAAAAAGAAGGAGAAAAATAAAAATAGGCCGGTAAAAAGAGCTGCAGAGCAATTTGTGAAAGAAGAAGGAATAAAGAGATTACCAGAACCAACTCAGAAGAAATTTAAGGAAATAATAGAGAAAGCAACAGGAAGAGAGGTAAAAGACATTGAAAAACAAATAAAGGAAACAAAGAAGAAAATAGAAAAAGCAATAGCTGAAGAAGAAGAAATAGAAAGCGTTGAAAGAACAGTAGGACTGACAAAAGAAGAAATGAAAGCATTTGCAGAAGTGGGGAAAAAACTAAGAGAGAGTAAAAAGAAAAAATAAAAGGTAGAAAAAGATGAAAGTAGTTTTCGTAGAACCAGAGACTCCTGGAAACATAGGAGCATTAGCAAGAGTGATGAATAACTTTGGAGAAAAAGAATTAATTCTAATTAATCCACAGTGTGAAGTTGAAACAGGAGAAACAATAGCAAGAGCAAAACATGCATACGAAACCGTGAAAAATGCTAGAAGACTAGAAAGCTTGGAAGACGTGAAGAAGGAAACAAATCAAATGATAGGGACAACTGGAAAAATACCTGACAACTACAAATGGGAAAGAACACATCTTACACCTAAGCAACTGCGTGAAAACATAAAAAAATCGAAAGGTAAAAACGCATTAGTACTAGGAAGAGAAGGAAAAGGACTCACTAACAAAGAACTCGAAATATGTGACGTAGTAGCACATATTCCGACAAATAAAGAATATCCTGTGATGAATATAACTCATGCAGCAACTGTATTACTATATGAGATGCATCAAGCCAATAAAGGGAAAGATGAAAAGGATAAGACAGATAAAGTGCCGAAGGAGAAAGGAACATTGTTTGATTACATAGATCAAACTATAGATGAATTGAAAGAAATAAAAAAACCAGAAGAAACAAAGCAAATATTCAAAAGAGTGCTAAACAAGTCTTTCATGAAGAAAAAAGAATCCTACGCCTTAATAAATACATTCAAAGAAATAAAAGAAAAACTGAAATAATTGAGAGAAAACCGAACAAGTTTACAATATAACTCCTAATTCTAAGGAAACAAAAAGGAAACCACGGAAACAAAAGTCAACCCACCAAACCACGACAATCATCAAAGAATACAATCAAAAACAATCTTCTTCCAACAAAACATTTATAAAGTATTTTTCTCTTATTCTATATACATCTACAAATTTCCTGGTATCCAGGAGAAACAACGGTGATGCAGGTGAGGAAAATATGCCGCTAATGAACAAAATAATGAAAAAATACGAACAAGAAGCCCAAGAAAAAATACTGGAAGCTCAACAAATGAAGAAAGAGAAAAAAGAAGAAGAATACGCAGGTAAAGACCACGCGGAAATACTAAACGACCCTTATGCAGATAAAAATGAAGAAGAAGCAATAAAAACAGAGATAGGAGATAGTAAAAGTAGAATTATTCAAGAAAGCAACATAGAGGAAAATCAAGGAAACGAAGAAGTAATAGAAACAAGAAATGAAATAGAGAAACTATGTGAATCTCTTAAAAAAGCCAATGAAGTGCTAGAAGGATTAAAAGAAAAAACACATATTTTAGAAAGGGTCAAGGAATTTGAAACAAATAACAATGGAGATATAAACTCTCCAAAAGCACAAAAAATAGAGATATAAAAAAGTATTTATTATTGCACAAACTCCAGTAAAAAAGCATGGAAGTAGTCGAGACAGTATTCAATAACACATTCAAATCGATGAAAAACGTAGCCTACTTCATAATATCCTACACTCTAACTGTATTTACCTTATGAATATTTTGAGGCACTAAATTCTCTGAAAGAGAACAAATTTGGTGGCTAATATATGTATTATTCATAGGACTATTCATGAAAGTAATTAAAGACCGGTTCACCTGAAAACTCATCAAAAGAACTATGAAGCACCGTTCAGCACTCAAAATCAATTTCATTGAAGAATCAATCAGCCTGGTGTCTTCATCACGGCGCTAATTATATTGAATTTCTCCAACTTAATAACTATTAGTAGATAGGTAAATATCAAGTAGAAAAAGAGGAACATAAAGAGAAACTTGGCAGCTTACCACATTTCCCACTAGAAAGCAGTAC
>JBMCFZ010000009.1:0-9047 GCA_048620055.1 archaeon
AAAGAAGGAGACGAATTTAGCGAAAAGGAAAAGAAAAAAGCGGAAAAACATTTATAAAAAGGGGTGAATGAAAGATGAAAAAAGATAAAGACGAATTTAGTGAAAACGAAAAGAAGGAGATAAGAAAATTCATAAAGAATGAACTTATCTCTGAAAGCGATGACTACGTCTGAAAGGAATTGTGTTCCTTGAAGTAAAAAAACAAGAAAAGGGGGAAAATAATGGGAGAAGGTGAAAAGGACTTAGATAGAAAGATAAAAGAATTCAACAAGAAAGAGATAGATGAGTGTATTAGGAAGAAATCTTCATCGATGATATAAATTAAGTGGAGAAAGGTATGGATAGAACCTAATGTAAAAAGATAGATCCACATCTATTTGGAGATCCAAGGTTTATCTTCCTTAACTTCGCCTTTTTTCTGTTTTCTAAGCCATCTTAAGTAAATTGAATCTTCATTGGACATTTAAATCACTCCTTGTAATTAATTGGTCGTTGAAACTATTTATTTTTACCCATTTCCAGTCCTAATTCGAAGGCCTTGAGATTTTTTTCCTTTCCCCTTGGAACCAGTTCCTCGATCGATTTCTTCATCACTTCTTCATCGATAGGTAGTTTTCCGGAAGAAATAGCCGCTCCAACCAGTAATACGTTACCGTAGATTATATCTCCAAATTTCTTCTTAGCTATGATATCCGATTTGAATACTTCTATACTTTTAGCAAATGGTTTAATTCTGCTTTTTATTTCTTCTATACTTGGATATGGAACGTTCTCTAAGTTACCGTAGATAGGCATGTATGGATAAGTGTTTAAAATAAAGTCTGTTTTATCTTTTCGAGCATATTCCGTTGCTCTTACTGCTTCTATTGGTTCAAAGGACATTATTAGATCAGCGTCTGATTTCATTGGGCTAGGAGAATGTATTTCTTCTTTATCTCCAAACCTGATATATGTTGGAATTGTTCCTCCTCTTTGAGCTAATCCGTGTAGTTGAACTCCTCTAACGTAGTGACCTTGTTCGTGAGCTGCTTTTGTTATCATTACTCCTGTTGTGAGTACTCCTTCTCCACCTACTCCTGTTAATACTAAGTCGAACTTCATTCTTTTTCACCTTGTTTCCTCGGTTTTATCGCATCTTGAGGGCATACTTGGCTGCATACACTGCACCCTAAACATATCTCCGGATCTATTGTGTATTTTGGTTCATCTCCTTTCTTCTTCCTTTCTTCCTTTATAGCTGGACATGAGAATTTCTCCGTGCATATTCCACATTTTGTGCATTTATCCTGATCTACTTTGAATTTAACTAATGGTATTCCTTTCTTTCTCTTTGTTCTCTTGGTGACTAATCTACATTCTCCTTTGCTAACCAGGACTCTGAGTCCTTTCTTCTTTTTTAGTTCCTTTATTTTCTCCACGAGTTCTTTCTGGCTGAATGCATTAGCTACTTCTACTTCTGCTCCCATCGCTTCCGCTATATCCTCTATCTTTAGAGGTGTTACTTTTTCTCCAACTCCTGTTTCCCCCGTACCTGGATGTGGTTGGTGCCCGGTCATAGCTGTCCACCTATTGTCAAATACAACTACTAATGGTGATTCTCCATCGTTGTACCCTAGGTTAGCTAGTCCCGGCATTCCCCCGTGGAAGAATGTTGAATCCCCTACTGTTACAACTACATCCTGATCGCTTACTTTTTTAATTCCATGTGTAAGTCCTAGACCCGATCCCATGCTTATCAGGAAATCCTGCATCTCGTAAGGTTGAAATGTTCCTAAGGAGTAGCACCCTACGTCTCCTCCATAGACTATGTCTTTTCCGTATACTTCCTTCAACGCGTAGAATGTTGATCTGTGCGGGCATCCTGGACAGAAAACAGGTTTTCTAGGTGGAAGGTCTTTCATAGCTTCTTTAGTTTTTTTATCGTGTTCTTCGAAATCTATCCCTATATCTTTATTAAATACTTTCTCCATCACCGGTATTAACACTTCCAGGTTATATTCTCCTACTCTTGGAAGCATGTTCTTTCCATGGATCTTTATTCCTGGGTTTGCTTCTTTCGCTATCCTTTCAACTTCTTTCTCGATGAATGGTTGTAGTTCTTCCACTACTAGTACTTCTTTTTTATCTTTGATGAACATATCTATGAATTTCCTCGATATCGGGTGAGTGATAACTAGTTTCGCTACAGGTGCATCTATATCCAGTTTCTGCATTGCTTCCTTCACGTATTCGTAGCTAACTCCTGATGTTATTATTCCTATGTCTTGATTTTCTCCGTTTTCAGAGTCTTCCACTCTGTTTAGTTCTTCTCCGTATTTTTCCCCTATTGCTTTTAATTTTCTATTTATCCTCTTATGTTGTTTCTGTAATCCAGGTCCAATGTTATCGAATCTCTCAGGTTCTCCTTCAAATTCTCCCCTATTCTTTATTTCCTTCATTTCTCCAAGTTCAACTGTTTCTATCGAGTGACTTACCTTAGTAGTTGTTCTCAGCATGAAGGGAATTTCAAATTCTTCGGATAACTCGAAGGCTTTTTTGGTGAGCTCTAATGCTTCTTGCGGGCTTGATGGTTCTATTATAGGTATTCTGAACATCTCTCCGAAGAAACGTGTGTCCTGTTCCGATTGAGCTGAACTCCATCCCCGTGGATCGTCAGCTACTACCATGACCATTCCGGCTTTTACTCCTGAATAAGCGACGGGTGAAACTGAATCCGCAGCTACGTTTAATCCGAAGTGTTTCATTGCTACAATGGATCTTACTCCACTCCAAGCTGCTCCTGCAGCTGTTTCAAAAGAAACTTTCTCGTTTGAAGAGTATTCGAAATAGTAATCTAATTTATCTGACAATCTGCAAAGAGCCATTGGAACTTCTGAGCTTGGTGTTCCTGGATAAGAAGCTACTAAACCTACTCCTGCTTCTATTGCTCCTCTGGCGATCGCTTCGTTCCCTAGCAAAGGTACTTTTTCCCCCTCTTTCTCTAGAAGTCTCATGTATATTACAACATATCTGATTTATTTAAACGTTTCCAATGCATTTTTTCAGTCAACCTTTAGTGATAAAAATAACTATAGTTAATAAATAAAGAAGAGTTCCTATAGAGTAATTAATGAGGGAAAAAATATGAGCGAAGAGGACTTTGAAGTAACTCCTTTCGAAGTGGAGGGAAAAGTAGATTACAGTAGACTAATCGAAGAATTCGGAACCGAAGAAATAGACAACGAGTTACTGAAAAGGATAAAGAGAAATACTGGAGAACTACATCAGTTCTTAAGAAGGAAATACTTCTATTCCCACAGAGACATGGATAAAATACTAGATGAATACGAAAAAGGAGAAAGTTTTTTCCTTTACACGGGAATGGGACCATCCAGTAAGATGCACATAGGTCATTTACCAGCTTTAATGTTCACTAAATGGCTTCAAGATAAGTTTGATGTAAACCTATACATACAGGTCACGGATGATGAGAAATTCCTATTCAAAGATAAGGAATATCGAGAGATACAGGAAAATGCCGAGGACAACATAGAAGACATATCGGCATTAGGATTTGACCCTGAAAAGACATTTATATTTAAAAACACTGAGTACGCGGGTAAACTATACGGTAAAGCGATTAAAGTTGCTAATAGAATCACTTACTCTCAAATAAGATCAGTATTTGGATTGAAAAACAGTTCAAATATAGGCAGTTTATTTTACCCTGCTATGCAGATAGTTCCAACTTTATTTGAAAAGAAGAGATGTTTAATTCCCTCAGCGATAGAACAGGATCCTTACTGGAGAGTCCAACGAGACGTGGCTCCTAAATTAGGTTACAAGAAAACAGCGGCAATACACAGCAAGTTACTTCCCGGGTTAAAGGGACCTGAAGGTAAGATGAGTTCATCAGAACCATCATCAACAATCTTCCTGGATGAAGATATAGATAAGATACCTGAGAAGATAAATAAATATGCCTACTCGGGAGGACAACCGAGCTTAGAGGAACATAGGAAAAAAGGAGGAAATCCAGATGTTGACACTTCTTTCCAATGGCTAAATATATTTCTAGAAGATGACGATGAAAAAATCATGGATATAAGGAGAAAATACAAATCTGGGGAAATGCTCACGGGAGAATTAAAACAGATAACGATCGAGAAACTACAAAATTTCCTCAAGGACTTCCAAGAAAAGAAAAGGAAGGCTAAAGATGATGTTAATAAATACATGTATGACGGGAAACTCGCCCGTAAGATGTGGGAATGATTCCTTTCATCACTCTCTGTTCAACTAAAGACCACTATATCTATTTATATTCTTCGATTTGTTCCGAATCCTTCCAAAAATCAGGTCTCTCATTATATTCCTTTTGAGCATCCTTAATCAT
Organism: archaeon; assembly: GCA_048620055.1. GTDB lineage: Archaea > B1Sed10-29 > B1Sed10-29 > B1Sed10-29 > B1Sed10-29 > B1Sed10-29. The sequence goes on from JBMCFZ010000009.1 coordinate 4,376, forward strand.
CATCTTGGAAGCTTTTTCAGGGTCCCCATCTGCTTTTTGAAGGTAATTTTCCCATAACCGTGCTTTTGCTTTCCTAGATTCCTTCACGGACATATCCATTTCTCTATATTCCTTTAAATTTTTCCTTAGAGAAGTAACGATTAATTGAGATAAATTCCCGAAATATCCTTCTTCAACTAGCTTCTGAGCTTCCTCTCTTACTCTTGGAGGAATCCTCACGCTCGTGGGCTTCGGGCTTCTCCCCTCCAATTCTATCTCTTTCTTGGTTAAAATCTTTGATTCAGTCTCCATTTATTCATCTCCTTATAACCAAAATACTCTTGTAATACTATGGAAATACACATTTATATTTCTATTCCAATTCCTTTTAAATCATCGTAATTACACACTCTCACACCCATGGTAACTCCTAATTCTTTCCAATGGGAATCCATACTCACCGCTTTTGCATTACTCTTCTTAGCCATTTGAAGATGTAAACAGTCACTAAATCCTTTATTCAAATATTCATTGTGTTTGAATGCAATCTGCCTATCTTTTTCAAGTATCTTAATCCCTATGCACAACCCTTCTTCATATAATTCATTTTCCAATTTCCTATACTATTCATAGTACCCTACATTCCTCATTTCTTTATCATGAACCCATGTAACCAGTATTCGATCCTCTCTCTTTCTCAATTTTCGAAATAATTCTTTAGCTCTTCCATGGTTCCTTCTTTCTTGATTCAATTTATCTATCCATATATTCGTGTCCAGGTAAAAATTCATGAGCTCACTCACAATACAAAAAATGATGGAACTGATTTAGAAGCTTTTTTCGAAAACTTTAAGTTAAAAAAAATTAATTGGAGATGAATTTAACCGTACATGAAAAACTTAGATTTATTTTACAGGAATACCAAAGTAGTTACAAGGATATCAAATGAAAATAGCTGTAATATCGGACATGCATCTAGGCTACAAATCGGGAACTGAGAGAGAAGAAGATGCATTCAAACAAACTGAAGAAGCAATGGATAAAGCAATAGAAAAAGACGTTGACCTAATTCTATTACCAGGAGACATATTCGATGAGAAGACACCTAGTCCTGAAACATGGTCAAAAGCACTGAAGATACTTAAGAAACCATTGATCAATACAGATAGAGATGTAGAGATAAAAGAAACAATCAAAGGAAAGGAGAAACTCTCAAAATCAAGTGTACCAATAGTAGCGATACATGGAACACATGAAAGGAGAAGTAAAGGATACGTGAATCCAATAGAGATGTTAGAGCACGCTGGGTACCTAACACACCTTCACTGTGAGAAGATAATACTAAAGATAAATGGAGAGGAAATAGCGATACACGGAATGTCAGGAGTACCTGAGGAATACACCGGAACAGTGCTGAAGAAATTTAATCCAAAGCCCGTTGAAGGAATGTCCAACATATTCATGTTTCATCAGTCACTAGAGGAATACATATACGATCCTGAAAACACCTTCATAAAGACAAGTGACCTTCCAAAAGGATTTGACCTGTACATAGATGGACACATACACTGGCACAACGTATTGAAAGACGGTAAAACTATTTTATTTCCAGGTAGCACGGTTACAACTCAGATGCGTAAGATAGAAGCTGAGAAGGAAAAAGGGTTCTACATAATAGATACAGATGCTGGAGAAGGAAACGGTTCGAACTGGAAGATTGAATTCATTCCACTCGAGAAACAGAGACCTTTCAAGTTCATAGAGATAGACATAGATGGGGAGAAGACGAGTGAAATAATTGAGAAAACAAGGGAAGAGATAAGGAAAAAACTCGGGGAAATCGAAGGGAAGAGTACAGTGAAGCCAATGTTGAAAGTTAAGCTAAAGGGTAAAGTACCTGAGGCACAAGCGATGGATATAGATAAGAATGAGATAAAAGAAGATTTCGATGCGATAATAAAGATAGATAAAGACTACGAGGCAAAGGGTTTGAAGAGACAGATAGAGAGTTTAAGGAAATCGCAGAGGGAAAAGAAATCCATCAGGCAGAAGGGAATGGAGAAATTGAAGCAGATGCTCGGGGAAACGGATTACAATTCAATTGAACCGGAAATATTGATTAACATGCTTTCTGAGAAAGATGCCACGGAAATAGTTAAAGAGATAATGAAAAATAGAGAAGAGATAGAGGAAAAGAATAAAACAGAGATAAAGAAAAAAGAAGACACTGAATCTAAGGTAAAGACATTGAAAGATTTCTGAATTCAATAATTAATCCTTCCCTTCTTCATATTTCACCATTGATCTTAATGCATCCACTGCTCTGTTCGGAGTGTTGAATACCGGTATTCCATCATTTTCTAATTTTTCTTTGATTTCACGTACTTTCCCAGCTCCAGCTGTCACTACTATTATCGGTTTATCTGAATTTTCATTGAATTCGAATACAGGTTCTATTGCTTCTTCTTCCATCGGATCCGTTTGGAATAACTGAACACATATAACTGCATCTATTCCCTCTGCTTTCTCTAGTATCTTTAATACTTTTTTGTATCTATCCGAATCCGCGTCTCCCAGTAGATCAAGTGGATTTCCTATGTCCCCATACTTCGGAATTATTTCTCTAAGTTTTTTCTTTAAGCCTGGTTTTATTTCAGCTAGTTTTAATCCTTGGTTTATCACTTCGTCCGCTGATAGTACTCCGTATCCTCCTCCATTAGTTATTATCATCACTCTTTTTCCTTTTGGAAGAGGTTGTTTCTCGAATACTTCAGCGTAGTCGAGTAGGTCTAGCATTGTCCTGGCTTGAATTATGTTTGATTGTTGGAATGCCGCATCGTATACTTCTGCTGATCCTGCTAAACTTCCTGTGTGGCTTGATACTGCTTTTGATCCTTCGCTTGTTTTTCCTCCTTTCAGTATTATTATTGGTTTCTCCGTTGTAACTTCTTTGGCTGCTTCCATTAATTCTCTTCCGTTCTTTGTTCCTTCTAGGTATATCACTATTACTTCCGTCTCTGGATCCGCTCCTAGGAATTTTATCAGTTTTCTTTCATCTATATCTATTCCGTTTCCGAATGAGATGAATCTTGATAACCCGAAGTTTTCGTAGGAACACCAGTCAACCATGACTGATCCTACGGCTCCTGATTGACTTATTACTCCTATTCCTCCTTTTTTAGGTATCTTAAGTTTCTCCGGAGGTAAGAACAAGGTATTTAATCCTGTTGTGTTATCCAGTATCCCTAAGCAGTTTGGTCCTATTATTCTGACTCCGTGTTCTTCGGCTTTTTTCCTCAGTTTTTCTTCCAGTTCTTTGTTTCCTATTTCTGAGAATCCGCTCGTGATTATGACCGCTCCTTTCACTCCTTTTTCTCCGCATTCTTCCATTACCATAGGAGTTATTTTAGCTGGTACCGTGAATACCGCTAAGTCTATTTCTTCAGGTATTTCTTTGATTGATTTGTATGATTTGTCTCCAAGTATTTCATTTGCTTTTGGGTTAACGGGATATGTTTTTCCTTTGAGTGATTCCTTCATTGTTTTGTATACTGAGTGCCCTATCTTTCCTTTTTCTCTACTGGCTCCTATTACTGCAACTGTGTTTGGATTGAATATGGAGGATAGTTCCTTGAATACTTGTTCTTTACTTTTCATTTATTCACCTCTCCCTTCGTTATGATACGTAAGTCGACGGCTTTTGCTTCATCGGAGTTGACTATAACTGGGTTCAGGTCCATTTCAAGAATTTCTTCGTTTTCCCAGATTAATTCACTTGTCTTTGAAATTATTTCAGCGAGTTTTTCTACGTCTACGGGTTCTTCTCCTCTTGTCCCCATGAGTATTTCATGGGTTTTTATCTCTTTAATCATTTTCATGGCTTCTTCTTTTTCTATTGGAGCTACCCTTATCGAGGTGTCTTTGAATACTTCTACGAATATTCCTCCCTGTCCGAACAGTACTATTGGGCCGAATTGAGGGTCTCTTTTTCCTCCTATTATCACTTCTTTTCCTTTGATTTGTCTTTGTAGTACGACGCCTTGGAAACCTATTTCCTGTTTCTCCGCTTTCTCCTTCATTTCAACGTAAGTGTCCTCTAATTCATCCACCGATGTAATATCTGTCTTAACGTACCCTTCATCTGATTTGTGTATTGGTTCGGTGCAGTCTATCTTCATCACTAGTGGAAATCCAACTTCTGATGCTTTTTGAGCTGATTGTGTTTCTTTAGTCATGTAACTGGATTCCACCACCGGTATATCGTAAGATTCCAGTAATTCCATCGCTTTCAAGTAATTCATTTCCTTCATTCAAATCCTCTTCACAAATCTATTAAAATAATTCCTCGTATCTTAAAAAAGGAATGAAAATATATAAACTTGGTTGAATCTATGGAGAAAAAGAAGGTAAAAAAAAAGATTTCTGATTATTCTTTTTTGTTGATTGTGTAGATTGTTAGTGTTGTTAGGAATAATATTAGTATTGTTGTTGTGTTTTGTCCTGGTGCTGCTGTTGGTGTTACTGGTGTTGGTTCTGTTTCTTCGTCTTCTGTTTCTTCCTCGAAGTTTGCCGTGATTGTGTAGTTGCCTTCCATTGTTATGGTTGTTTCATTTGAACTTGCATTGTCTATTGTTCCATTGTCTCCTGTCCATCCTGTGAATGTGTAGTTTTCATCTGCTTCTACTATTAGGTC
>JBMCFZ010000010.1:0-8674 GCA_048620055.1 archaeon
GTTGTTAGTTTTCTTCCCTTGTTGAACATCTCCATTCCTCTTGTTATTTTCTTCTCTTCTCCTTCTCCTTTTCTCTGTCTTTTTCCTATTTCTCTTTTTTCTTTTTTAGGAATTGTTTTTACTAATCTTTCTGCTATTCCTTCTACTTTTCCTTCTTTTGCACGTAGTTCCACTTCTTTAGCTTCTTCTAATTTTCCTTTTTCTTCCAATCTATTTTTTAGTTGTCGGATTCTTTTCTGAGCTTCTGCTCCTCCTTTCTCTAAATCTTCTTTGATCTTTTGTTTAAGGAAAAATTCTCCTTCTACTAAATCTCCTTTGTACTCTTTTTTAGCTTTTTCCTGTTCCATCTTTTTCTTTAACTCTTTTTCTCTTTTTGCTCTTTCATCTGCTGTTATCTTCCCCTCTTTCCTTTTTTTTGCTATTTCATTCATTTTTTGTTTAAGTTTTCTATTAACCATAAATATCACCTATTAACTTTTTTGCAAAACCTTTTATTTAAGCATTTGGTTTTGTTAAGATAATAAAGAAGACCATGTTTTTAAATGTTTTTTAATTATTTTTCCAATGAAGAATTTATAGTAACTAAACACTTATATTTTTCAAGAATAAAAGAAATAGGTAAGTTATTCGTAATCGATAACTTTTCTTTAAGTGAGGGCCAGTGGCTTAGCTTGGTTAGAGCACCCCGCTGATAACGGGGAGGTCGTGAGTTCGAATCTCGCCTGGCCCATTTTAGGAGAATTTTATTTCGATGTAAATCAAAACTTATTTATTCATAAGAGCCTTTAGTTACTTAGGATGATTACATGACAGGAGAAGAAGTAAAAATAATTCAGAAAAAAACCGAGAAGAAATACATAATGAAGAACCCTACCTTCGAGAAATTAATAAATGATGATAAACTCGAAGAGATAGCTGTTAACGGTCCAGATGAACCTGTATTTATATTCCATCGTGATTACGGTAGATGTAAAACTAATTTAAATATGAGTGAAGAAGAAATACTTGATTTTATAGGTGAATCGGCTGAGAAATCAGCTAATTATATAAATAAGTCAAAACCATTTCTCGACGCTAGATTAACGGATGGTTCCAGATTAAATGCGACTATTCCTCCAGCTACACCTAAAGGACCAACTATGACTATAAGTAAATTCAGAGAAAGACCATTTTCAATGATAGACTTAATAGATAATGGTACTCTTTCCTATAGTTCAGCTGCATTCTTATGGGCAATGATAGAAGGAGAAGGTAATTATCCTATGAATACTCTTATAATAGGAGGCACAGGTGCAGGTAAAACAACTACACTGAACACCCTGGTAACTTTTGTCCCAATAAAAGAAAGAATAACATGTATAGAAGATACTTTAGAACTTAACTTTTTTGGAAGAGAAAATGTAATTAGAATGGTTTCAGTACCTCCGATGAAATCAAGGGAACCAATTACAATGAATGATCTACTTGAAAATGCATTGAGAATGCGTCCCGATAGATTGGTCGTGGGAGAAGTACGTGGAAAAGAAGCGGGCTCTCTATTCAACGCGATGAACGTTGGACATTCAGCCATAGGTACTTTACACGCTAATTCTCCAAGTGAATTAACCGCTAGATTAACTAATTCTCCGATGAATGTTCCGAAAAACATGCTTCCGCTTATAGATATAGTAGTAGTTCAAAAGAAAATTGTTCAAGGAAGCGATATTAAGAGAAGAGTTTCCAGCATAACAGAAGTATCTAGATCAGAACTAGGAGTATCCTTCAATGAATTATTCACCTATAACGAAGAATTAGATGAAATTGAAAAAACCGCAAACCCCAGTAGGAAACTAGAACGTTTAGCTAGCCTTTCAGGAAAGAATTTAAAGGGAGTACAAAGAGATATAAAGGAGAAGGAAGAGTTTTTGAGAGAATTAGTAAGAAACAATACTCGTGGATTAGCAAATGTTAGTGAAAGAGTTCAGGATTACTACTCAGTGAAGTATTTCAGTAAAGATAAGAACAACAAGATAAATTAGGCTCATAAGATAAATTTACGTAATCTACATGTTTTTTCTGATTTTTTCCTTTAGTTCGCCAGGACTCTTTCCAAAGTATTTCTTAAATTTATCAGTTACCTTTATTTCTTTAGTCTGGTTTTTTTTCGTGGTTTCCACGAATCCTTTTCTTTCAAGTTCCCCTATATACCTATATGCTTTATTTCCAATTATCTTCGCTACTTTACTTTGTTTTATTGGTTGCCTCATAGATATTAATCCAAGTGTTCTTAGTTCAGCTTTCTTCAAGTCAGGCCCAGTTGCTAAATGACCTACTTGGTCAAAATAAATACCTTTTAATGTTAATTCATATTTTTCTTCACTTTTATTTATTTCTAAAGAAGTTTCTCTGTTCTCATAGTCTTTTTTCAAGTTTTCAAGAGCTCTCATTGTTTCAGAGTAATCCGTAGCAACTATGTTCTTGAGTTTATCAATCGAAAGTGGATCTGGAGAAATGAATAATGCTGCCTCTATTGTTTACTTTATCTCTGTTCTGCTCTTTTCTTCTTTACTCATTCTTTCACTTCTTTAATCTTGTTGAAGATAGATGAATATCTCTCCAAATACTTCTTCTTGCCATATTGATACTTTTCCTTTATCTGCTAAATGTAGTAAAGGTATAAATGTTTCCACTACCTCTCCTGAATCTTCTTTTTTCTCTATTAACTCTGTAAATACAGTTAAATTCTCTTTATCTACCCTTTGTCTTATTTTTTCCTCTAATTCTTTTGTCTTCTCTTCAAATTCTTTTGTATCTCTTTTGGCTATTTCCAATAGTTGTTTGGGAACTAAATTTTGTCCTGGTTGCTTCGTTTCTTTTGCTTTTTTCCTAGCCTTCTTTTTCTCTTTATCAATTACATCTTCAACCGCGTCTATTAGTTCTTCTACGGATACTTTTCTCTTTGTTTTTCTTTTCTTGGGTTTAGGTTCAGGTATTTCTTCTCTAGCCGGCGGTATTTGATCCGGAGTAGTTGGTATTTCTTCCCAGTACTTGAATTCTTCTTCATCTTCCTCTCCTTTTATTACCCAAGAAGTGCTCTTCTTCTTTAAAAGTATTGAACTGGCTAGAACCGCGTTTGCAGGTACTTGGAAGTCCATTTCTTGTAGTTCTCGAATTGTTTGAATGTATTCATCGACTAATTTTGATATATTTATATTCCAGGGATCCATATCCTCTTTTTCAACTATTTTTTTCAGTATTTCTCTCCAGTCGTGTCTTTGAGCTATTTCCTCTAGTTTCATTTTTTCAGGTGCTATCTTTCTTTTAACTTCTTTCGCTTCTTCCATTGATTGAGTAATTGTCTGTTTTTTCAAGAGGCGTCACCACTTATTATGAGGGGAGGGTAGAATAAAAAGATTTAGCAATTATTAAGGTAAAATAAAGAAATTTATTCAGGAAAATCTCTTCCGGTTTATGAGGAGCATTTTCCCTTTAATTCTTCTTCATAACTCTCTCCGATTCCTATGTAGCACCTGTTTATTCCTTCACAGCACTTTGCAGAAGTGGGATAGGTCCCAGCGGATATGCTAAGATTCTCTCCTCCCACACAATCCTTTCCCTGTAACTCATCTGAACAAACGAACTCTATTGAATCTATTTCATTTAAATCGTAATTTTCAAGTATATATTCAGAAGAAATTTCTTCTCCTGAAAACACAATGTTAAAGACACCAATAGAAGACCCCCTGTTTTCTACAGCGGGCTCGATTAAGTCTGAAAACTGGTAAGATACTTTTCGTCCGCCTTGAGAGGAAGCAAAACCCCAAATTCCTATTAAAATAAATATAGAGACAAGAAGAACACTCCAAGTTAATTTAGGAGGTTCAGAAACCTTTTGAGGGTGGAATAGCTTTAAAGTCAAACCTGCAATACCTATAGAGATAAAGTAATATATCAGATTATTTGCTGCAAAAGCCCATGGATTATAGAAAGACATTCCCGTACCGGAAGACCAAGTATGATAGGTAAAGGGAATCCCTGTTTCTCCTCCTCCAACAGAACTAAATAAGAAACCTCCCACTATGTGAATAAAGAAAATGATGAGGACGAAAGCTATTACAGTTCTCTTACCATACAGCAACCTCTTGACACTAATATCTGTATCCATATTAAGAATAAATAAACTAGGATATAAAAAGATTAGGGTTTATAGAACAGGTACTAGGAACGCGAGTAGCCCTATTCCTATAGCTATATATGTTTCTCTTCTGAATGAAGAGTAATCTTTTTTGAATAAACTGTATATTCCTATTAAGAAAGTTAGATTAGCTATTAACACTGTTGATAGATATATTTCACTTCCCAAGTACCTCGTTATATTTAGATAAGGATAAGGAGAGATTAAAATAGCCGCAATTATTAGAGATGTTGCTATGTAAGCGGATTTTTTTCCACCTATTCTGATTGGAAGTGTTTTTCTTCCCTGTTCCTTGTCTCCCTCTATATCCTGTATTGACTTGACTATCTCTCTTCCAGTTCCAGAGAGAAATGCCATTGAGGAAAGTACCCATATAGCCATTGGAACCGTATTTGAAACATTTAATGAACCGAAGATGAAAGGAATTGTCATACTCGCCGCTATGCAGAGATTTCCGATTATAGCGACTTTTTTAAGATGGATAGAATAAGCGAAACTGATTATCGCAAAGAGGATAGCTATGTAAAATGAATACATGTTTATGAATGCGGACGCCACTATCCCTACGGGCATGAGAATTAAAGATATGTACAACGCGCTTTCTTTTTTTATACCTCCAGATATAAGTGGCCTGTCACCTCTTTCATTTGATTTGTCTGTTTCGTAGTCCATGTAGTCGTTTATTGCGAATGCACCGGCTGATATCGCTATTGGTGTTATTATCGACGGTATCAATATATTTAAAGATGGTATTCCTCTTGTTATTAATTGTCCTATCATCACAGCAATAACTAAGAATAAACCATGGCTTAATCTAGTTAGTTTCAGAAATGCTTTTATTTTATCCATTGGAACTGCTCCTTGAGCATCTTAATTTTAATCCAATACAGAGTATTTTACTCCAAACTTTCCCACAGTACTTCTTGTTTTGGATCTATCACTATCCCAGAGTTGGTTATTTCAAAAGGATGTGGCTTTTTATCGTGTTCAGTTCCCCTCATTTTCCTTACGAACATAGCTCTTTGTGGTGGTTTGAAATAGAGAGCTATTACACCATCAGTTATAAATTCCTCTACTCCAAATCTACTGAATCTTTCTTTTCCCCCTGGAGATTCAGCTGTAAGCAATGCTGTTACATCCATATCCTTTAATTCTTCACTTAATTTGAATAAAGAGTGTCTTATATTTTGTTCTGACCCCATCCACATTCCAAATGCAGTTGTTGAATCTATAACAAGTCTCTTGGCATCTATATCGTCAATCATGTCTTTTATCCTATTTACTTCTCTCTCAAAACTTTCCGCGAAATCCTGTGGGTTTATCATTCCTACTTTGTATATCTTAAGTAGATTTTCTCTCTCCAAACTAGTTACATCCCACCTGAAGTTCTTCATATTCCACCATATATTCGTAGCTCCTTCTTCTAGCGTTATATAAATTCCAGGTTCATCGTAATCCTTAGCTCCTTTGTAAACAAATTCCGTTGAAAATATAGTTTTACCTGTTCCCGCTCCCCCTGCAACGAGGACTGTTGAACTTTCCAAAAAACCTCCATTAAGTAGTTCATCGAGACCTGGTATGCCTGATCTTACTCTAGCCATTTTCCTAATCACCTTATCCAAATTAATTTAATCCTTCAGGTAAGTAAAGATATTCATTTATTAAATGACCTGAGTAATTAAAAACCTATCCTTTGAAAAATATTGAAACAGAAGTTCCTAAAGATTTATAACCACTCGATGTTTAAGTACGATAAAGGTAAATAAGTGGTAAAATGAAGTTTATAGATGAATCATACGAACCAAAAGAAGATGATTTAAGAACTGTTTTTAGAATAGAACCAGGCCATGGAAACATATTTAAAGAATCTGCAAGCAAAGTAGCGATGGAATCAAGTGTTGGAACCTGGACAGATTTATCAACGATCAATAAAAGAGCAGAAAGGATAAAAGCAAGAGTATACGAATTAAATGAACCTTACGCTAAAGTAGCTTATCCTCCAGAATTATTTGAATTGAATAATATTCCTCAGATAATGAGTTCCATAGCTGGAAATATATTTGGAATGAAAGCGGTGAAAAACCTGCGGTTAGTGGATCTTGGAATACCTAAGAAAATGCTGGATGAGTACGAAGGACCGAGATACGGGATAAAAGGAGTGAGGAAACTAATGGAAGTAAAGTCCAGACCATTAATGGGAACAATAGTTAAACCAAAGCTAGGGTTAAATCATGAAAAACACGCTAAGGTAGCGGAGGAATCATGGAAAGGTGGCTGTGACATAGTTAAAGACGATGAGAATGTAACTAATCAACTTTTCAACAAATTCAAAGATAGATTAACCGAAACCTTAGAATCCAGAGATAAGGCAGAAGATGAAACAGGAGAGAAAAAAGTATACATGTGTAACGTTACCGCACCACATAATAAAATGATGGAAAGAGCAGAGGAAATAAAAAGTCAAGGTGGAAGATATCTGATGGTGGATGTAGTTACATCGGGATTCTCGTCTCTACAAGAACTAAGGAATAACGGACCTGACTTAGTGATACATGCGCACAGAGCCATGCATGCAGCTATAACCAGAAATAAGAAACATGGAATAACAATGCAGGCATTAGGACAATTGTATAGATTAATTGGGGTTGATCAATTACACATAGGGACAGCAGTAGGAAAAATGGAAGGAGATAAGAAAGAAGTGAAATGGATTCAGGAAAATATATCTAAAAAAGAAGTAACTGAATACGATACAACAATGGAAGACATGAAGAAAAGACTAAAACAAAATTGGCATGATATCAAACCAGTGTTCCCTGTATCAAGCGGAGGATTACATCCAGGAATAGTGCATGAATTAATGGAGTTCATGGGAAACAACATAATAATACAAGCAGGAGGAGGAATTCACGGACATCCTGACGGATCAAGAACAGGAGCAAGAGCAATGAGACAAGCAATAGATGCTAAAATGAAGGAAACAAATCCATGGGAATACTCCGAAGAAAAAGAAGAACTGAAAAAAGCACTAGAACTATGGGGAACGAAATAAAATTGAAGAAAATCAATGCAATAAAACCCTATCATTAAATATCTTTGAACCCAAACAATAAATAGGTGATTAAATGGCTACCACTGAAAAAAAAGAAGCATGCCCAATCTGCTTTTCTGAAAAAGGTCAAAGCATAATTCTGAAAAAGGAAGGGGACGAATACGTATGTCCAAGGAAACCAAATCACCGATTTAAGAAACAAGAAAAAGATGGTTTTCTAGTAAGGGTAGACTAAAAGAGGTGTATTGAATGGCGCTTGAGAAATTTAGCATAAAAGGCTCAAATGAAACGAGGATAACGGAAGACGAAAAAGAGATATTTGATGAAATTAAGAAAAAATGCAGGGAAAAAGGGATAGGTCACAAGATATTCATCAAGAAACTATCAAATATGTACAGGCTTAGATAAGGGATAAATCAAAATTCAAAAAATAATTCTCCCATATGCAGCCTTGCGGTCAAAACCCAAAATCAAAGAACTTAATTTTTCACCTAATTCTTAGATACATTAAAATTCAAAGTAAAGAATAAGGAAAACGAATGGCAAACAAAGAGAACATCTACTTCAGACACGAAAAATTACGTAAACAGCAAAAAGAACTGATAGAAGACACTTACAAAGCAATAAAGGAGAAAAAGAACCTTATAGCGCATGCTCCAACAGGATTAGGTAAAACAGACGCAATACTATCTTCTTCGATTACTCATTCATTGAAAACAGGTAAAACCGTTTTCTTCACGACACCTAAAATCTCTCAACATGAAATAGCTTTAGAAGTAGTTCAAGAGTTAAATGAAAAATATGATTTAGACATACGTGCAACGGACGTGGTGGGAAAAAAACACCTCTGTCCAAATAAATCCATAAAAAATGCTCCTTTTAACGAGTTCTACGAGTTATGTAAAAAGAATAGGAAAAAGGAAAAATGTCCTTACTACGGTTATGCAGTGGGTTACAATAAGAGAGGAAAGAAAAAAGCAAGAAATAGGATAGATGAATTTCTAAACTGGTACGAATCAGGTAAAACGAATGAAGAAGTATCGGAATACATAGAAAAAATGGATAAACCTCTATGTGGATACGAAGCAACAATTGAAGCTAGTAAAAAATCACAAGTAATTATATGTGACTACTCACATGTATTAAATCCGTTTATCTCAAAGGCATTTCTCCAGAAAATTGGGAAAAAACTAGAGGACAGTATATTAGTTATAGATGAAGCTCATAACGCTCCAGGTAGGATAAGAAGTTCTTTATCGACACAGATAGGCAGTTATACATTTAGAAAAGCTAAGAAAGAAGCATCAGTACTCAAAAACAATGAATTAAAGAGTAAAATAAGTGAAATTGAAGAAGAAATTGAGAGAAAAGGAAGAAGATTAAAAAACGATGAAGAAAAACTGATATCGAAGAACAATATACCTATACCGGACAAAGAAACAAGAATG
>JBMCFZ010000011.1:0-8441 GCA_048620055.1 archaeon
ATTAGAAAACTTTATAAACCCTGCTTTCCTCCTACTTTCAGAATGGCTAAGATTAAAGAGGTTGAAGTTCTGGAATACAATCCAGAAAAGGATGCATACCTGGTAGCAATACCATCACTAGATGATAAAAAAACATTTATGATATGTTCTTATTTTGTTGAAGAAGATTCTGATTCTTCTAAAGAAAAAAACATGTCGGCCAAGCTAGAGCTAAAGGATGAAGAAATGGAGCTATCGCTAGACCTGAAGACAACCAGCGATAAAATTGACGAGCTATTTGATAAAATAAAAGGAAGTATAGACAAAAATGGGTAGGACTATAAGACTTCGTAACGACCAGGAAGAGGCGTTATGTCTTCTTGACGAAGACCCCAAGAAGGCCATAGATGTCCTCCTAAACGACAGAGATATCTATTCCCTTTTAGAAGATTTTAAAGAACGTTTAAAAACCATAGAGAAAAAGGTAATTAAAATGGAATCAAAAGTAGATGAAGTTTGATGATAAAAAATTCATTAATGCTAAAAGAGCATTAATCGAAGGGTATGTGGCAGAGAAGATTGTTAGGAAACAGTCACAGACTTCGTCAGCAATTTACGTTCCCAAGAAGTTTGAAAACAAGAAAGTTCAGGTGATAATTATACCTAAGGACAAGACTGAAGAAATAAATAAATACGGAGGTAATAAATAATGAGTTCTGAAAATAATTGCAAAAATTGCAATATATTTGGTGGAATAGGATTTATAGAAGCTTTAACACTATTATTCATAGCACTGAAACTGACTGGAAACATTGACTGGAGTTGGTTCTGGGTTCTAAGTCCAATCTTAATAGTTGTAGGAATAATTGTACTATTCTTACTATTAGGAGTGCTAGGATACCTAATATTAACACTTATAGGATATATATTTGATATATAGGATAATAAAATGAAGGATGAAATAGATGAGAGCCTAATCTCTAAAGGGTATATGAGGGAAGATGGGGCCGGGAATAGAGAGCTCACAGACAAGGGAAAAGGGTATCTTAGAGGTTTATTTAAAAAGCCAGCATACGCTACGATAGCTTTCAAAGAAATAGATAGCTACCCCATAGAGAAGAAAAGGAAGGTTGTCAATAAAATTAAAAAGTTTCTGGAGGGATGGGAATGACCTACAAAAAATGTCCTAAGTGTGGTACTAAGATAACTCTTAGGGAGAAAAGAATGGATGGTGGATTTAAATGTAGGGAATGTGGATATAAGGAGTCACAAAATAAATTGAGTTCTTTTACTGAAAATGAAGAATAATGTTAAGAGTCTTAGGGATACTGTGAAGAAAGTTCTTAGAGAAGACGAGAGAGCTAGGAATTCTGACAAGTGGTTAGTTATAATGGTTTTAAGAGAGATGGGTTTCGACATATATGTAGACTATCACCAGATGGATGATATGCCTAGTTTTGAGTCTATAACTAGATGTAGGAGGAAAATACAGGAGAAAGGTAAGTATTTGGCTAATGATGATGTTCGTAATGAACGAGAAAAGAATGAGGATGAGATGAATGAAATAAATAGATGGTGGAAAGAATAATGCACTTATTTATGATGTCTGAGACGTATCCAGACCAGTACCAGAAGTTCTTAGAGTGGATACAGTCAAGAAAATACGACATACCCAGCATACATTCACAATGGGGTGTTAAGGTTAGGGAGTTTAGGTTTTTTGACTTAGTATTCCCCAGAGAGTGGAAGAATAGACTTATGAAGGATTTGAATAGATTTGTTAAGAATGATAGGAGGGTTAGGAAAATTAAAAAGAACTGGGCTACAAGGTATGCTATGAAGAAGGCAAATATAGAGCCAGTATACGCTAACGAGGCTCTCAAGGATATAGGGAAGTCTACTACACGTGAAGCAGGTAATCCACAATTCTGGACATATCTTTACTATATGGGCCTATTGAGAGATAGTAAGGCTAAAGACCACCGAGAGCTTCCAGACGGAGCGGAGTTAATATAATGTCTAATAAAGCAAAAGGAACAAAATACGAGAATAAATTATTTGATAAGTTGAACGATAGAGGTTATAAGGTTCTGAGAGCTGCAGGTTCTGGAACTAAGAGAGAAGCAGATGTGGACTTAATTGCAGGAAACCACCTAACAGGCCAGTATGGGATAGAGTGTAAGTTTAAAAGTAAAAAATATATCTATATATCTAAGGAACAAATGAGCAATTTCATAGATTTCTGCGAAGTATTTGGGCTAATCCCAAAGATAGCTGCAAGATTTCCAAGAATGAAATGGTATTTCCTAGACCCAGAACAGCTTGAAGAGACTGGGAAAAATTTTAAAGTTACACAAGATATGTGTAAGAGAGAGGGTGAGAAAATAGATGAGGTGTTCGAATGAAGTCTAAAGAAGAAATACTTGGGGATTATAATGAAACAGAGTTCTTAGCCAAATGTCAGCTAGATTTTAAATTCTTCTGTGAGAGACTACTTGGATTTGACATCCAGCCATTTCATATGGAATGGTTCAATATGGTTGAAAACAACCAGAGGACAGCCATATTAGCACCAACAGGTTTTGGTAAGACTACAATACTTGGAATATCCTATCCACTATGGATTGCATTTACAAGAACAAAGAAAGAGGTTTTAGTTATATCTAATAGTCTAAATCAGTCAACAAGAATTCTCCAACATATAAGAGACCATATAGAGAATAATCCCTTATTGAGGACACTAAAGCCAAAAGATGCAAATCAGAGGTGGAGTAAGAAGGAGATTGTCACCTCATCGCATTGTAAGATAATGTGCAGGCCGTATTCCATCAACATTAAGGGTGAACACGTAGATTACATTTTAATGGATGAGTCGGCCTCCTACGACGACCCAGACATTTATTTTGATTACATAGTTCCAAGAGCTGCATCAAGGGGTGGAACTATTTGTTTAATATCTACACCAGAATCAACAACAGACCTTATGGGTATAATTGAGAGCAAGGGTCTTGATTATGAGTTCGGAAAGTATCCAGCCATACAGGATGGAGAATCCATATGGCCAGACAGATTCCCACTTGAAAAGCTTGAGAAGTTTAGGAGAGAGCTTGGAGAGCAGTATTTCGAGAAGAATTATATGTGTAATCCTAGAGCAGAATCAGAGAAATCAATATATAAGCTGGAAGATATACAGGCAGGATTTGACTATTCAAGAGGTTTTACCTCACAAACAGACGGAGGATTTACTCTTGTTTCCTGTGACTTCGCAATATCAGACCACTCAACAGCAGATTATGACGCATATATAGTTCTTGAGAAGGTTGACGATAAGATAATCCTAAAGCATATAGAAAAGCATAGAGGTGTTAGAACTCCTGTAAAGGTTAAAAACATACGTAGGTTGGTTGATGAATATGAGCCGCTAAGGGTTATAATAGATAAGGAGAATATAGGTGCAACAATGGTTGATAGTCTTAGAGCCGAGGGTATTTCAGTAATTCCACAGGACTTCCACTCACAATCAAGAACGGCTATGCTTATGACTATGAAAAATGTATTGGATGCACACAGGCTAGTGATTCCAAGAAAAGAAAGCGACGGTTATGCGATAGATATGACAAATGAACTTATAGAACAATTGATTAACATAGTCGAGTCTACAAATCCTATTTCTGGTAGAAAACAGTATGTTTCTAACACAGCCCATAATGATTTAGCAATGTCTCTTGCTATGGGGGTATTCCACGCAAATAAGATAAAAAGTGGTAGCACTAAGGGGATAATGGGTAGTTTGAGAGGGTAATAACAAAAAAGATTTAAATAGTTAGGAATATTAGATATATCGAGATATTTTAGAAAAAATGCCAAAAGCTAGCGAAATATTGGAAAAAGTAGAGAAATACGAGAATAATAAGAAAAAATTCGGAAAACCTCTCAAGTATAGAAAGGAAGTTGATGTCGATAATAGAGTTATACCCTATGGTAAGAGAGATAAAGAAGAGGATAAAGAGGATAAAAAATTAGACCCAAAAGCAGAAAGGGAAAAGTTTAGCTATAGTCTTGAGATGCCATTGAAGGATGAAGAAGATGATGAGCCAGAACCTATAGCAAATCAGGAAGTCATGGAAGAAGATAGCGAACAGAGGAGCAGACTTAAAGAGTTTAAGGATTATTTTAAGGGACTTACAGATGAAGAAGATAGAGATGCAATGTTAAGTTTTGGAACAAGCGTAGTATTCTATGGTGTTTCTCTAAATTTAGCAGCATTATCTATATTCGGAGCCTCAATGAATTATTATACCTGGCTTGGATGGGGATTAGGTGCTTGGATATTGGAGAACAAGCTTTTGGTTCCACTAACTAAAATACTAACTTCAAATTCATAAAATGGGATATATATCACAACTTTTGTCGTCAAACTCACCTAGTAGCAACTCATCTGTTAGGACTATAACACTCCAGGGTGGAACAACTGGAAATGCAGATGCTAATCAGATTTCTTCAAGAAGTTCTAAGGATAAGATACAGAGGGTAGGTAGGAATTCATTAGAGACCATATATGTAAAAGACCCATTAGCATTTACAGCAGTAAACAAGCAAGTTCAGATGATTATGTCTGCTGATTATGAGATTAAATGTAAGAGTAAGAAATATGTTAAGAAATATCAAAAGTTCTTTGACAATATCGGTAAGATAGGGGAAGACCTAACACTAGAAGAGTTATTTAATTATATTTTTAAATTTCAATTAATTTACGGTAACGCATATGTAGAGATAGTTTATAATAAGACAGGGGACAAAGTTGTAGACCTTGCATTAATAGACCCTAAAAAGATAGATTTTGCAAGAGACAACGATGGAAAGGTAATAATTAGAAGTGATGGAAAACCACTGGGATATGTAATAACTACCCCCATTGGTAAGTCTGCAGAGAAAACAGATGAAATACCAGAGAAATATAAGAGAAGTATTGATATGGATTCTGGAGATATATTCATAGAGGCAGGAAAAGTTGCACACTTCAAATTATATACTTACGGAGATAGACACGATGGTATTGGTATAATAGAGCCAGCCTATAAGTCAATCCTTTATAGGATGAACATAGAAGAGGCAAGAACCAATTTCATATATCAGAGAGCTAATAGCCCAATTGTAGCAAGTGTTGGAGATGAGACACACGAACCAACACCAGATGATATAGATAATGTTTTAGAGAATTTAAGTAACTTAAAAACAGATAGATATTTAGCTAATCCTTATTGGGTAGAGATAGATTCTGTAGACGTTAGCACAGCAGGAGATACCACAGAGGCACTAAATCACTTAACAGAAAACGAGACAGCATCTCTTGGAATGCCTAAAGCATTTGTCACTGGTTCTGGAGAGGCTACAAATAGAGCTACACTTGCAAGACAGCAAAAGTTCTTAGAAGATACAGTTATGGGATATATCAGGAAGACACTTGCCACATTCAAGAAAGAAATATTAGATGTTGTTCAGGAAGAGAACGGAATAAAAGAAGAGGCAGAGATTAAGTGGGGAGATGTTGGAACAGAGAACCTTAATGAGAAGTCTAAAAGAATAGTCAATTATGTAGATAAAGAGATATTATCTCCAGAAGAAGTGAGAACATATGTTAAGAATACTGAGAATATTGATGGAGACTAATTTAGGTTATATCTATATTTCTGGGTATAAAAACAAGAAACCTTTTTATAAAAGCGTGTTTATATATTCATATACATGATTACCCAAAAACTTGAATCTATACAATTGAGTAATGGAAAGAAAGATGAGGATACCCATACTATAAAGGACCAACTACTTATGGCACCTGGTGTGTGGAATGATGTAGAATATTCTGCGGAAGAAATTAAGAAAGCATTTGAGAAAACTAACTGGGAAGATAAGAGAAATAAATCTGTTATAATAGACCACGCAGATGACGATAAAAGAGATGTTTCTGTTAGAGATTGGGTTGGATGGGTAAAAAATGCTAGAGTTGAGGATGATGGTAGAGTATATGGAGATATTGAACTTTATGACAAAGATATGATTAATAAATTAACTAAGGCTAAGGCTAAATTCGGAATATCACCAAGGATTAGGGGAAAAGTAAATGAAGATAAAAAAATATATGATTTTAGTTTTGAGAATTTTTCTGTAGTAAATACCCCAGCAGTTAAGGAAGCATACATTAATTTAAGTGAAAATGGTCAAATGAAAATTATTAAATTAGGCAATATTTCTGATGAGCAATTAATAGGATATATTTCTGACAAATTTGATAAAGATAAAGAGGAAGTTAAGAAGATGTTAAAGGATATAGAAGATGGTTTTAAATGTGAATGTATAGAATGTGGGCATACCATGACTTCTAAGGAGCATTGTAAAGATATAAAATGCCCAGAGTGTGGTGGAACTATGAGAAGGGAAGAAAGACCAGGCCCAGGACAGGAAACAAAAAATTCAGATAAGAAACTAGAAGGATTTGAGGAGATTAGAAAGGAAAAAGGTATGTCTCCATCAGAATTCTACGCCGCACCAAGAGACCCCCCAAGTGAAAGCAAGCTACCAATACACGATAAAGAGCACATAAAGAACGCTATGTCAAGATTTAATCAAACAGATTTTAAAGATGAAGAGGAAAAGAAAAAAGCAAAGAGAAAGATTATAAGTGCTGCAAGAGATAAGGATATTGATATTGAGAAATTTAAGGAAGTAGGTCCAGAATTATCAGATAATGATTACATGAAAAAAGATAAAAAGGAGGTAAAAATGTCTGAAGAAGAAAAAGAACAAGAGACTAAAGCGGCTGAAGAAGAAAACAAAGAAGAAGTAGAAGAAAACGAGGAAGAAGAAGTGACTGAAGAAAAAGAAGAGGAAGAAGAAGTAAAAGAGAACGAAGAAGACGAGGAAGAGGAAGAAGAAGTTGAAGACGAAGGTGAAGACGAGGAGAAGGAATTGAAGGAACTTATGACTGAAGATAAATTTCAGGAGTTCCTAAAAGAACATAAAAGCCTTCCTTTGAAAGAGATTGCAAAGAAATACAAAGAAGAAAAATACGAACTAGAGAAAGAAGAAATGAAGAAACAAATTTCCGAGTTAAGCAAGAAAGTTGAAAAGTTAAGCGAAGAAAGTCCAGATTCAAAATCTGTACAGGAGCTTAGCGACGAAGACAACAGCAAGAAGAGAAATGTGTTCGGTAGTAATGAACCGACTAAAGGAGATAAAGAAATGATTAAATTACTAAAAGACAAGAAAATACTAGGATAAAATGGTAGAAATGAAAGAAACAATCGAGAAATTAGCTGAAACACAATCTAGTGATGTTGAAGGTTCGTCCTTTACAGCACATGGATTACAACCAGCTAACTTTTTGCAAGAGATAGAAGACGCAGCACAGAAGCAACTTTACTTTGCTCCATTTGTTAGAGTAGAAACAGCACAGAAAGGTCAGAAAGACGTAGTTATTCCAAAGAGAAACAAGTATAAAGGCGATTCTGGTACAACCTGGAATTCAGGTGAACAGACCGATGATATCGATTTCACTACTATGGATAACTTGGATAGTGTTACAGCAACACCTACTACTGAAATAGAAGGTTACGCTGTTACTAAGTACGCTCTTCAAACTAATGTTGTTAATTTACTTGATGAAGCAAAGCAAGAGTTAAGTTATGCTATTGGTGATAAAGTAGATAAAGCAATTGCAGAAACTATAGGCGAAGCTACTGCTTCAAGTTCTTCATCCACAGGAGCACAAGTTCTGTACGGTGGAGATGCAACAAGTGGTAACTCATTAGATAGTGGAGATACTTTAACTGTCGATATGATTGCTGAAGCTGCTAAGTTACTAAAAAGTTCTAACAAACAGTATAGAGCAGATGGTCAAGGTTCAAGCGGTGGTGGATATGGTTCCGTTTCAGGAACAGTATCTGGAAATCCATGGCAAAATACAAACAATAGTCCGTTTGTGTTATTTATTGCACCTGACCAAGAGATGAAGTTGAGACAATCTTCTCAGTTCGTGAACGCAAGTGAGTATGGTGGAGATGAGGTAGTTCAGAACGGAGAGATAGGTAAATACTTAGGAATAAGAATTGTTGTAACCGACAATGTCCAACAAGTATCATCTGGAGACAGTACACTTGATGCAGAAGATGCAAATGCAGGAACTGATATGACTAGATGTATTCTTTGTAAACCTGACAAAGCAGCAGCTTTGGTATGGGGAAGAAGGAGAGAAGTTAACATGTGGGATTACAACGAGAGAGACCAAGTTAGAATTAGCTTAGTTTCAGAGTATGATGTTAAAGTCATACATGACGACGCTATAGTCTTTATCGATGTTGCAAACGAATAACTCTTAGAAGTTAGCTAGGAAATCAGCCAAAAAATTTTTTTATTTTTTTATTTTTTATTATATTAACAAGCACAAGTAAGTAAAACACTCACAG
>JBMCFZ010000012.1:0-8393 GCA_048620055.1 archaeon
GATTATATGTGTTGCTGTATGGTGTTTTGTTAGAGATTTTCTTCTTTTTTCATCTATTTTACCTTCGACTTGTTTTCCTTTTCTTATTTTCTTATCGGTTTGATGTAGTATTTTTCCTTCTACTTTTTTCACATCTTTTACTTTTTCTCCGTTTATCTCTCCGTGATCTGGTTCTTGTCCCCCTGATTCCGGGTAGAAACCTGTTTTATTTAATATGACGTAGTTTTTTCCGTTTATTCTTTCATTTCCAAGTACTTTTGCTTTGAATGTATATGGTCCTTTGAATTCTAAATTTCCTTCATGGTACAATGTTTGAGTTTTAGGATAGTTCGATAGATTTATCTCTCTTACATTTATTTCTTCTTTTCTTATTTCGTCTTCTTCTTTTAGATGTTTTTCAGCTACTTTTGCGTAGAAGTTTTGAGGTATCTTTATTTTTTTACCTATTTCACGTGCTTTTCTCTTTATTGTTTCCGGTGATATTCCTTTAGTGTCGTAGAGATCTATCATTTCTTCTATTGTAATCTCTTCTTTTTTCAGGGTTTTTTCTATTTGTTTCTTCGTTTTCTTAAGTGTTTTATTGTATTTCTCCTCCTCATTCTGCAATACGTTTTTAATTTCCTCTATATTATCCTTTAATTCAGGATATATTGGTTTTAAGTACTCAGCGTGTTTTTCAGCCACTTTCACTAGGTCTATTTTCCATCCTTGCTCTTCTTTGAAGTCATGAATTCTTCTGTACAATGTTCTTAAGTTGTGCCCCCCAGATGTGTTGCTAGGTAGTGATCCATCCGTAACTGCAAATAAAAGTGTTCTAATATGGTCCGTTATTGAGTATAATCTTGCTATTGAGGTTACTTCTTCCTTGAGTTCTTTTTTATCTTTATTTATTTTTTTCGCTATTTTCTCCCATCCTTCCTCTATATTCTTTATTTCATCCACGTTCATTATTCCTGAGTAAGGTAGGAAATCTTTGTATGTTTGAGTTTCTCTTAATCCTGTTTGTTTGAAGAGATATTTAACTGCTTTTGGAGATTGTAATTGATATATGGTGTTTTTACCTGTTAGTAGCCAAGGTATTCTTGCTTGACCCATTCCCATATCTAGAACTTGTATATCGAGAGGCTCGTAATTTATTTTTCCATTTTCCTTTATCTTGTAATTCATGTATACTTGGTTTCCCAGTTCTAAGCCTCTTGAAAATATCTCCATTGATACTCCTAGGTTTCCTCCTCCACCCCATTCGTCTTCATGTATCACTAAATCTTTTTTTGGTATCTTCAGAGTTTTTGTGAACCATGTTAAGTAGTCTTTGAAGTACTTTTCTTGTTGAAATTCACTTGGTTTTTTGAATGCGTGTTGACCTGTCATGATGAATGATGTGTTGTGTCTTCCTGAAATTCCAACACTGTCTATATCGTTGAATCTAGCGCATATTTGAGGAACTATGAGAGGGTTTGCTGGTGGCTCTACTTCTCCTGACACTACGTGAGGTTGAAAATCTAGTATTGAAGCATTTGTCCAGTATAAATCTTTTCTCCATCTCGCTACCATTGGATATCTTTTTATTGAGGTGTATCCTTTTTTCCCCATATGTTTTTTAAAGCTTTCCCAGCTCTCTATGAGACCTATTTTCTTATTTGCTGGAGGGTTATTTATGAATTGATATCCTCCTATACATTCCGGCTCATCACAGGTTTCTCTTTTTTCCGTTGACCAATAGTAGTTTCCACAATTGTTACATTTTTGTCTTCTGTATCCCTCTTCCTTCAAGGTTTTTGTGGGATAATACTTTTCCGGTTCTTTACTTGCTTTTTTCTTTATTTCTTCTTTTAGTTTTTCTAATTTCATTTTATTCGCCTTCTTCGTGTATTTATAAAAAGTTTTATAGTATATATTATTTTGAAATTAAAGACCAAGATTACTTTTTAAAATAACATTTATCTACGATATTGTCTCTGTCCCGGTTTCTTGAGTCCTTATTTTAACGTGTTTAACGTATTTTCTTGCTTCTAAAGCTAGTTTTATGAGTTCTTCTTGATTTATTCTTTTTTCTTCTTCGTATTCTGGATTTAAAGTTCCTTTTTCAGGTGTAAATCCTTGTAAAACGTAGTTATCTGTATATGTTCCAACTGTTTTAGCTATCTTGCTTATCCAGTGTTTAGAATCTGTTAAATTAGGTATTATTGTTGTTCTAGGTTCCAATTCATATTTACATAGGTTACTTACTCTTAGAATTTGTTTTATTCCTTTTGTTTGTTTTTTATTTACCTTTTTACCTGTTGTTTTACTATACATTCTTTGAAACTCTAAAGGAGCTTTTAAGTCAAGTGCTAACCTATCTATTCTTCCTCTTATTCCCATATTTTCTATTATTTCTGGATTTGTTCCATTTGTGTTTATCTGTACCTTGTATCCTTCTTTTTTAAGTTCTTTACACATCTCTTCGAGTGCTTTCGGTTGTTGTGTTGGTTCTCCTCCATCTATGACTACTGCTTCCGTTTCTGTTGGATCTTCTTTTACCTCTTGTATAACTTGACTTACTTCCTTTTCTTCTCCCACTAATGGATCTATATATTCGTATGACCAGCACCAAGGACACTTGAAATTACATCCTTGAAAGTATATTACTGTTGAAGGTTTTTCAGGGTAGGCCATACTGGAGAATAGATCTATCTTCCCTATTTTTACCTTCATCTAAGCCCTCTTTTAATCTTCTTTTTTCTTCAATAAGTGATCTCCAAGTATCTCTGTCGCTGTTACTTTGCTTACTCCTGTTTTCTCTGTAATTTCTTTAATTTTATCCATGTCTATGTCCTTCTTGGATATTATTTTTTTGTAATTCCCTTTTCTAAAGCTCTCGATGTCTTCCAGGGTGTTTTCTATCTCTTTCATGTTTTTATCTTTTTCATTTGTTTCCTTTAGATTCATTTTATCAGTTTTTTAGATTTTCAGTTATCTTAGTTACTTTTTTGTTTTGTATTTATTAAGTGTTTTTTCATTTCTCGAGTAATTCATTTTTCTTTGCTAAACGGATCCTTTATATCTACATCTAGGAATTTTCTCTTTTCCTCCTTAGTTTTCCCTGGATTAATTAACATTCTTATTTTCTGTTCAATCAGTCCAAATTCCATTAATCTGCTCTGTATTATCTTCTTCATTTTTTCAGTTTCTTCCTTATTCTTTCCCCTGTTCTCAATTAGTTTATTGCTTAATTCCTCTATTTCCGATTTTTTACGTTTTAATGCATTTATTCCTTTTTCCAATTTCTCTGATTTCTTGTTTTTAACTATCTTATCTATGCTTTCTCTTTTTGAAAGGTTATTTCTAAGAGTTTCCTTTATCTCTTTATCACCTAATCGTAATCCGCGTAATTCGCTGTACAGTTCTCCTTTTTTAACCTCTGACATATCCATTTTTTTAGTCAATTCAGGGTGTTTTCTTCTGAGTAATTTATTTTCTTTCTTCATTTTATTTCTCCAGTGCTTTTCTTTTTCAATTTCATCTCTGATTTCCCTTGGTTTTTTATCCTCTCTCTTCATTTTTTCTTCCTTATGCCACAGATACCTTTGAAAAGAACTTGGCTCCTTCTTCTCAAGTTTTGGGTGAATTTTTTCTATTCCTAGTTCTCTTTCCAGTAGCTTTATTCTTTTTTCTATGTTTTCTACTTTCTCCTCGTAGTCCTCTTTCTTCTGTCTTTTTTTTCTCTTGTGTCTTTTTCCTGCCATGTTTAACGTTCCTTATATATCTCTTAATTCGTATTCATTTAATACTTTCATTAAGTCAGATGATTGTATCCTAGTGGGGTTGATGCTGCGTGTTGAGCGAAATCAAGGTAGATATTCCCGTCTATGTCCTTGCAGAATGGCCCTATTGAATCGGACAAATATTTCCATGTGAATGGGTATACATGGGTTGATTTAGCTCCATGTTTGTGGAATTTTTCCTTATATTTCAAGCTTTTCTTGATACTCTTTACTTTTGGAGTGATTTTTTCTCTATCCATATTTATCTTCTCTTAATCTAGGAACCCTAATATACCTATTATCAAGAAAGCTATTATTGTAACTGCTATTGCTTCTATTGTTCCAAATATCCAGAAATCAGTGAAGAATACTAATAAAACTAATGCTGCTGTTATTAAAGTTGCTTTACTGCCCAATTTCAATACTTTTCTAGTGTATAGTATTAGTATTAGCGCGATTATTATTTTAGCGTAGAATAGAAATTCCGACATCCTGCTTAGTGGATCTGGCATGAAAAATAATGTTCCTAAAGTGTTTTTTAGAGTTTCTATTTTAATCATTTTTCCACTCACTGTTTGTAAGGAGTTTTTTCTTTATATCTCTTATTCTTTAGCTTGTAATTTTTGAGTGGTAATGAGAAATATTTTCGAACGTCGGGGAAGGGACTCGAACCCTCGACCGCACGGTTAACAGCCATGTGCTCTTCCAACTGAGCTACCCCGACTTTTATATTGATAAGATTCTGTTTTGGCGGTCCACTTATTTATTGTGAATGTCTATATATGAATCTATTCCGCACTATATAAAAATCACCTTCTAATAAATATATGGATGTTTTTTATTAATAAGTGGAAGTAAATAATCCACTCGTAAACTAAGGAGGTTTTAAATTGGTTGACTTCGAAATTATTGAGAGGGATGAAGAAGATGAGAAGAAGGATGAGGAAGCTGGATTAAAAGTCAGTGTTTTTAAGTTGAACGGTGATAAATATAGGGTTTCAACCGTTAATTTAGTGGAAGAGGGTATGAAAGGGCTATTGGTGGATAAAGCCGTTGAAAAAGCGAAAGAAGAAGGTAAATACGAGACAAGTGTTTTCCCTTATAAGGAAGGAAAACCTGATTTAGCTAATACATTGTATTCTAAGAGATATAAAACTAAAAAAGAAGCTTATAAGGAACATGATAAGATTTTAGATAAAATTAAATCCGGTGAAATAGATTTGGAGTGATTTCTACCTTTGTGTTTGTTTGTTCAGGTAGAAGTAAACTGTTCTTACGGGAACTTCCATTCTTTGACTTATTTCCTTAACGGATTTTCCTTTTTCTCTTAGTTGAAGCATTCTCTCTATTTCTTCTTCTGTGTATTTCTTAGGCCTTCCAGGTGAAAATTCTCCTGGTTCTAGTTCTATTCCTCTTTCCTTTAATTTTTTAGCTACTTTTTCTCCTACTTGGTAATAGAGGCTCTCTGGGCACTTTAATTTTTTTAGTTCTTCTGCTCTTTCTATTATTTCTTCAGTTATCTCTTGAGTGGGTCTAAGTGATATGTAAAGTTCTTCTTCGTTTCCTTCTATTTCTTCAAGTTTCTTAAGAAGTTCTTCTTTATCTCGACATTTTAATACTTCCATTTTTATCCCTCTTACCTCTAATTTGTAATTATCTTATGATATGTAATTATTATTGACATCAACTTTTATTAAGTTTTTGTTTTTTATACCTTTTTATCCTATGGTAGGTATTCTTCATTCTCTATCTTTTCAGGTAAGTATGTTTTAGCCACGAAATCTAGTGATTTATTTGCCAGTGCTTGTTGTTCTATTCTAACGCCTTTTTCTCTCATTTTCTTCATTTCTTTTATCCATTCTGGGTGGTATTTGAACCACTCGTAATTTAGATTGTGTTCTATTTTCTTTCTTGCTTGTTCGTCAAGTTTTTCAGTTACGTTGTGTAAGTCGTATTTATCTATGTCATCCATTGTCATTCCCACGAACTTTGAATTTGGTACTGCATAGTAGTCGTTTACGTGGGCTAGTTGCATTGAACCGTGTTTTAGAACACTGTATATATAAAATCCATAGGGGTCTCCATCTGTAAATGCTATTACTGGTAAATCTGTTTCATCTTGAAGTCTTTTTAAGAATCTTTTCACTCCTCTTGGAGCCATTCCTTGTCCTGTAACTAGTAAAGCATTTAAATCATCGTAAGAACCTTCCTCCACTAACCTGGAGTGCATTGCTTCTGTTTCTATAAATAATATTCTTTCAGCGTTATAATCTACTATTTCTACATCTTCGACGTTTCCCGGTATTGCCCATCCTCCTTTTCCTAGTCTTTTACATGAGAATTCGTCTCCTGCTTGTTTTAATGTTATATCTCCATATATTGATCCTCTGCTTTTTGCACTTAGGTTCATTTGTTGTCTCACTATTCCAAGTGTTGCTTCTAAATCATCTATTACTGCGCTTGATTCTCCATCTCCGTCCCATGTGTTTTTATTGGTTCCAGGTAGTTTGTGTTTTAAATTATAGTAAAGCTCTCTTTTACTTACTGTTCGGTCATTTTTTATGTATTCTTCAGCTGCTTTTGCTACTAACAAGGTTTGCATGAATTTTCTTACGTGAGAAGCATTTATGAATGACCTGGTTGATTTTTTTCCAGTTATGTCTATTATCTCTTTTTCTTCATCGAATTCTACGTTTGATCTTGTTCTACTAGGTATTTGGAAGGATGGTGATTCTTTTTTATTCAATTGTTCAAGTAAGTGATTTCCAAATTCATCTAATTCTTCTAATGCTTTCTTTTGAGCTTTTTTTACCATTTAATTCACCTTTTATTAATCTCCTTTTATGTCTGAGAACCTTTGTTTCACTACTGATTCCAAATGTTTTCTTATTATTTCTTCTTTTTTCCCGGTTATTTCCGATAGTGATTTTGATATTTCAGGTATGTATGTTTCAAATGTTTTTTTCTTTTGTAGTCTTTTTTTCTGTCTTCTTTTTCCTTTTAAGTATTTTCCGAGTTTTCTACCTGTTTTCATTAATGATAGCCTTATTTCTTTTAGTATTTCTTCCTCTTCAGCTATTGATTTTTTTCCCGCTCCTATGTATGGAACGTGTATTGATGTGAAGTTTACCAATATGGTTACAGGTGTGTTTTCTTTTATTCCGTATCTATCCCATTCCACTGATTTCACTGCTTTTGTTATTGCACATGTTCCTTTGTTGAATAGTAGAGGAACACGGTTCGAAAACCTCATTATCTCTATTTCATTATCTCCATTATTATTTCCTGCTTTTCCACCGTACGCTAATGCTGTTTCTACGATGAATGGAACTCCTCCTCTGTATACCTTTGGTTTTCTCTCCACAACCATTTTGAATTCTGGTTCTAGTTGTTCTTCCACTGCTTTTTCAAGTCTTTTCTTTCCAATAGGCACTAATACATCAGTTGGAGGTCTCATGAAGTCTATTTCTTTGAATGTTTGAACTAGTTCTTCTGCTTCATTCCATTTCAGGTCTTTTGGCATTTTGTTTAGGTCAAAGCTTACTTTTTTCTGTATTTCCTTTACTTTGTTTCCGCTTATTCTTGTGAAATCGTTTCTGAGGAATGATTTAATTTTATGTGAATTTGATCTTATCGCATATCCTAGTAGGTCATCTACTGTTACTCCTCTTGGATGAGGTTTTGCTTCTTTTGGTTTTGGAGGTATTTCATCTACGGCTCTGTCATATATTATTGTTTTTCCTTCTGGGTCCACGTAAGTTAGTTTTAGATGTGGGTTTGCTAATACTGTTCTCCTTAGGTATTCATCTATTCCGTATCTTCCTTTTTGGTATAGTACGTTTTTTAATTCTGTTTCTATTCTTGTTCCTTTCATTTCTCCGCTATATTTCTTCTTGTTATTTATTGACGCTCTGTTTTTCTTTACATCTATTGATAATTCGCATTCAAGTATCTTTCCGTCTCCTTGACTGGTTATTATCTTTGTAGGTTTTCCTGTTGTTACCTGTCCGAACATCACTGCTCCTGCTGCCCCTATCCCTTGTTGTCCTCTTTGTTGCATGAATCTGTGGAATTTAGTTCCAGCTAGCATCTGTCCAAATGCTTTTCCTATGTAGTTTTCCGGTATTCCTGGTCCGTTGTCTTCTACTATTACTTTGTAGTGTTCTGGCCCCATTTCTTCTATTTTTACAAATGCTTCTGGTAGATTATCCTCTTCTTCTTCAACCGCGTCTATCATGTTTGTTACGTATTCATGCACTACTGTAGTTAGACTTTTTATTTTCCCTGAGTATCCTAGCATCTGTCTGTTTTTCTTGAAGAACTCTGCTACTGAATGTTCTTGGAATTCTTGGAACTGTTGGGGTTCTGGCATTTTCGCGTCACCTATGTAATCAATTGATTTTTATTTATTGTTTTTTACCATGGTTTTTGGCTTCTTATTTCTTCTAATTCCTTGTAAACCGCGCTATGCGGTGTACCTTGTATTAGTTTTAGTAATCCTCTTTTAGCAAGATTTATTCTGTCTATTTCTCCTATAATTGATACTGTTTTTCCTTTGATTGAGATATGGGTTTTGCTGAGTTTTTCCAATGTATTTCTTGTTTTTCCTTCTTTTCCTATTATTCGGGATTTTACTCGGTTTATATC
>JBMCFZ010000013.1:0-8188 GCA_048620055.1 archaeon
GTATATCACTTTGTTTGATTTAAGTTGGTTTGCTATATTAATGGATTTTTTGATGTTCTCTATTGCTTTTTTTCTTCTTTTTGTATTCTTTGAACTTATTTCTGATTTTCCAAAAGGAGCATGTACTATTGCTGGAATTTCTGGTTTTTTTATTTTAGTTATTTTATCTAGGGTTTTTTCGCTAAAGTATATTTCTACGAAGTCAAATTGAGTTAAATCTATTTGGTTTATTTTTGAGTAAATCCACATTATTCCGAACATCATTTTTATTTCACATTATGTAGTTAGGTAGGGTTTCTATGGTTATGGAGCTTATGTAAGTTTCAATATTTACTTTCAAATCTAGTCCTTAATTCTTCTTTACTAAGTAATTTTGGAGGATTTTCTTTTATTATATTTTTCTTTAAATTTTTATCAGCATACTTTAGAATATCCTTAGGAGGTACAATACCATCTCCTTTTATTATAGATTTTATTTTCAAGTACCAATATAGACCAAGCCAACTATCATTATTTCTGAACTTATTCAACACTTCCTTAAAATTATCTATTTTTTTGTATTCTTCTTTAAGTTGATTAAAGTATTTTTTATATTCTTCTTCACCTATTACGGGAACCCCTTTTTTAAGATTATAGTACTCTTCATATAAAGAAACAGGATGATTTAGAGGGTAATTAATATTTAAAATAAAAATATCATATTCAATTCCATCAACTTCTTTTTTAATTCTTTCTGTTAAGTCAACTTTATTAGAATAGGCTCGGATATCCGCATCTCTACCTTTCCTTATTCCATCCTCTAAAGAGGAGCCTAGAATAACTGCAAATTTACAGTCTTCTAACTTTTCTTTAATTTCTTTAGGTATTTCTAGTTTTTTATTTCCATGAATTGTTTGTATAATAATTCTTCACCTTTTTCTAAGTTATCTGGAAGGGGTTTTGGAGAGATTAGTTCTTTATATCTATCTTCATCACCATATTGCTCTATAGATCTATACCTTGCAATAAGTTCTCTTATAAGAAGCAGGTAGAATTTATATAGGGTTTTATCTTTATCTCTAACCTCACTAGCTATTCCCAGATTAATGCCGATTATCTTTATAAGCGGGTGATTGGACATAATTATCCTCCACTAGGAGAATATCCACAGTAATTCTCTTTTTTTATATATTCTTCAGCACGAGGTCTGCATCTTTCACAGAAATATTTGAATTCACATTCTCCACAATCTTCAAGGTTATCTGGTTTATATTTGGCCCATCCTTTCTCTAAAGATTTCTTTATCTGTTTCTCTGTCTGTTTTGATATATTCCCTAGTATTTCACTACCCATAAACAGGCAAGAGGAATAAGTTAAATCTGGATGAATAGCTATCCTTCTATATAAACAGTTATCATAGTATTTACTGATTCTGACTTTTTTACTAGGTACTTTAACTTCCTCTACTTTTTCTGTCTTGTTTTCAGGAGAGAACCCTTCTCCACGTCCTGCGTCTATAACATTACATTGTCTATTCTTAATTCCTTTTTTCTTGATGAATTTCTTTGTTTCTTCACGTGTTTTATAGTTTTCTTTTAGGATGGGTGTTTCGACAGATATAGGGATATTAAGATCAATTGAATTTTCTATGGTTCTAACTGTATTTTTCCACGAATCTTCTACCTGGGTTATTTTATCATGTATTTTAGGATGAGAGCTAAAAAGAGTTACTCTAATTTTATCTAGTCCTGCTTCTTTGAATTTTTCTAGTTTATTTCTACTTATATCATAGCCGTTGGTAAATATCTGTACGTGTTGAGCATATTTCTTTCCTTTTTCTATGTATTGTTCTAAATTATCTAATAGAGTAGGTTCTCCTCCTATTAGTTGTAGTGCTGGTGTTTCAGCTATTTTTCTTAGTTTTTCCAGTGTTTTTGTGTATTTTTTTAGAGTTACTGGGTTTCCTGGTTTTGGGAAATCCCCATAGCAGTGTATGCATCTTAAGTTACAGTTTTCAGTCAATTCGAAGTGTATTATTCTGAATTTACTCCATTCTGGTTTCTGTATTTTCTTTTTGAGTTTTGCATTTGGGTATTCTTCCTTTAGATATTTCAGGTTTTCTGGTAATTTTTTTCCTTGTTTTAGGTGTTCTTGGAATTGTTCAGATGGCTCTCTCTGTGTATACTTGATTTTCTCAATGTCCCAGTTATATATTACGCTATTGTTTTGTCCGTGGAAAAAGGATAGTTTGGTCATTTTTTCTCTCTCTTACAATATTTCATTTAATAGTCGGGGTAATCTGGGCTACAGTATCCTGGATCACAGTTTGGTCCACAGTCTGGTCCACATTCTTGTCCTGGGTCACAGGAAGTGTTATTTCTTTTCAAGTATTTTGGTAAGGCTACTTCTGTTGGGATTTTTTTAAATTGATATTTCATTTTATCATCACTAAACAAATAGTATTTGTATTTTATTTATCTTATGGTTTTTGTAGTCTTTTCAGTATTCGTCTTCTCCTCCTTCTTCAGGTGCATATACAGGTTTTTCATCAGGTTCACAAGCGGATGTGTAATAAACATTTCTCTTTTTCAAATAATACATCAAAATTAAGTTTTTTAATTCTTTAGTTTGCACGCCGGGGAAGGGATTCGAACCCTTGAGGCCAAAGGCCACCGGTCCTCGAAACCGGCGCATTACCGCTCTGCCACCCCGGCTTAAATAAATTTATCTTGAGTATTTTAAGAATTTCTAAGGGTTTCTAATTATTTTATTATAATTTCAGATATCTTACTATTATAAATGCAAAGAGTAGAGGCATTCCATACTTCTCTATTATTCCACCTGTATTGATTGGTCCCTTCATATGGCTTTTTATTTCCTTACCAAACCAGTGAACTCCCTGTGGATTTAAGGAATCTATCACTAAATGACTTAGATACCCTATTAGGGCTCCTGCTAGTATAGGTGACCAGATTGGTCTGCCTAAATAATTTAGAATAGATCCTAATGTAACTATCCAGGCAGTTAATCCATATACAGTATGGGTTATCCCTCTATGTGTGGTTACTGAGGAAACACTTCTAGATAATATTTTTGTAAATGCGCTCCAATGGCTTATGAAGCTTTTTGGATGATCTATATCAGGTATTAAACTAGATATAGCTGCGATTATTATTCCAGCTGCAGTTATAGGTACTCCTAGAAAAGGACTTAGTAATATGAAGAAACCTATTCCCATTAATAAATGCGTTATATGTAGCATGTTTTAAGTAAAGGATTTCCTTCTTTATAAGTTATTTGTCTTGCTTTTCAATCTCTTTTGATTAATTGTATTATGTAACCTACACCACTCAATATGAAAGCTCCTCCGACCCAATATTGAATTAAAGTTGGATAGCTTATCACTAACATGCCTGTTATTATGAAGATCAGGCCTATGAAAGCTGTGGCTACTTTTCTAGTTCTTGACATTCTGGTTTCCACCTCGTCTAATATATTTATCAATCCAATTAAGTTCCAAGGACCATGAGTGAGGTTATGTTTCTTTGAAAATCTTTTCACTTCTTCATTTACTTCTTTCCAGAAATCAGCGAAGAAAATGAAATTTAACATCAGTGAAGATATTATGATTACAATTGTGTAAGTTATCCCAGACCAATAGTCAGTGAAGTATGTTAATAAAAAACCTATTTCATCAAAGAATATTCCTAGTCCTAAACCGTAGAATAAGGCGGATAATCTATTTAATGATCTATTTTTATGAACTATTGAAATCCATCCCGCTATTATTATGAGAGCTATTCCGTAGTAGAAATGGTGAATCATGTATTGTTCAAATGGAAATATATCTCTACCTGTGAAACCAGGTGTGAAGAAATATACATATATCCTGGAAGCTAAGAAGGATGCTAAAAAAGAGGTAAATATAATGAAAGGAGTTTCACCTTTCTTTTCATTAAATATTTCTTTTATTGGCATTTTAACTCCTCTTCTGATTTTAGAGTTTTTCTAGTCTTTCTATTTTTTCACTTAGTTCCTTTTTTTCTTTTCTGAGTTCTTTAGGAGTCTTCTTCCCAACTTCTCTAAGGGTTTTTTTCAGAACATCTTTTCTTTCTCTGTGTTTTTTCGTTCTTTCAGGTATTGATTTCTTTTTTTCAAAGATTTTTTTCATGTGTTCAGCTGCTTCTTTGGGGTCCTTTCCTTTTTTCACCACTTCATAGATTGGGTATCCAAGTGCTCCTACTGTCCCTTCTATTCCTTTTTTGAATTCTTCAGTCACTTTTTCAGCTTCTTTTTTCTCTTTTTTACCGTACTCTTCTCTTGCTTTTTTGCGTCCCCATTTTTCCCCTAAATCTATTATTTCGTATTTTAATTTCAGTTTTTCTAGTTCTTTTTCCTTTTCTTTACTTGATTTGATTGATTTACTTTCTTTTTTCTTAGCTTTTCTTTTTATTTTGATATGTAATCACCTTTTTAATTTGTGTATCTTAATAATTGTTCTAAGTATTTAAATAATTAGTAATGAGATTAAGAATCCTAACGTTGCTCCCGCTGATACGGGGGGTAATGCTGGTATCGCTATCCCGGGCCTCTTTAATAAGAATATGAAGAGCAGGATTAAAGCTATTAATGCTCCTATTGATGCTGAAATAGCGTGTAATATCCCTATTCTTAATAGTGAAACTGTGAAAACTAGTGGAATAGCTAAGTCTCCTCCTCCTAACTGAAATGTTTTACTGTATTGTTTGAGTTTTTTTTCCCCGGGTTTTTCTGTTTCGGGGGATTCTATTCTTTTTGAACGTATCTTTTCCACATGTTTCTCTTGACCTTTTGTCTGTGTCGGGAAAGCAGCTGTGAAAGCCATTGGTTTCTCTGTTATTGCTTTGGCCATGTAAACCATGTGTTTTGTGTAGAAAACAGATATGAAATCATATATTCCCAATGCAAACATGAATATCAATACAGGTATTACTCCTAATGATGCTCCTAGCACCGCTCCTGCTCCTGAAACTGCAAATACCAGTGCTACGTTTTGAGTTAAATAACTTCTTTTATGTATGTGTATCAATGTTAATATTAGAGCTAAGAAGAACCCTATAGAGATTATGCCTATGTATGGTAGAGGTATTCCTATTGGTATTAATAATTCAAATACTATTAGAGAGGCAAAGAATATCGCTACCCCCTCAAATGCTGTTAATAGTTTCTTTTTAAACTTTATGATTAATATTATTAAACTTGTTATCACCATTAGATATGCCAATAGCCATACTGATGTCATTGGGCTTGCAGGATCTCCTAAAGCGGGTTCTACTATTCCTATTGACATTAATTCAAGGTATCTATATCCTGTTGCTATTCCTAGGAACTGTACTGAGAGAAATATTGCTATTAAAGAAGCAATTATTTGTTTTCTATTCATCTTCATTTTCTAGTTCTCCTAGGGTTTTTCATTAAGCTGGTTTGTATACGTTGTGTGCTGGTGTGTATATATCTCCGTTTTTCTTGAGTTTTTTAAGCGTTTCTTTTAGTTCTTCTTCGTCTATTCCTTTTTCTTTTGCTTCATCTTTTATTGCATCGTATGGTGCTTCGTCGTATTCTTCGTTTATGTTTTTTATTATGTTCATCACTTTCTTCATTTTATCCATTTGGCTTTTGCTTGATCCTGTTGCTATTATATCTATGTCGAATTCTCCTGTTTTTGGATCCATTCCTATTTTACTTAACCATGTTTTTTGTAGTCTTATTGATCTTTCAGCATCTTCTAGTTGCACTCTTTCAGATAATCGTCCTTTTGCACTCGCTTCTGCTAATCTTATTACTGCTTCTAGTTGTCTGGCTGTTATTGGTACTGCATCTTGATTTTCCCCCATTTTACGCATTTCTATGTAGAATTCCTGTATTCTTTCCTTTGCCTCATCAGTTAGTAATGGGTGTATATTTTTTCTAGCGTATGCTATGTATTTTCTCAGCATTCCTGGCTTTATATCTGGTTCTACTTCTTTTGTTTGCTCTGTTTCTAGTTTTCCTTTTCTTTTATGTAATCTTTCTCCCGAGGCTTTATGTGTTAGTAGAATGTGTTCGGCCATTTCCTTGTCCTTCTCTTCTTTTGGCTCATCTCTTATTGGGAACATTATGTCAAATCTACTCATTAGCGTTGAGGATAAATCAAATTGTTCTGCTGGAAGTTCATGTGGGTCGAATCTGCCGTATTTTGGATTTGCTGCCGCTAGTATAGATGCATTTGCTTTAAAGGTACTTACCATTCCTGCTTTTGCTACTCTTATTTTCTGTGACTCCATCGCTTGGTGTAAACTCGCTCTATCATCTTTACCTATCTTATCTAATTCATCTACTAGCGCCATTCCACCGGCAGCTAGAACTAATGCTCCTGCTTTTAGGGTCCATCCTTCGTCTCCAAATTCATCTTTTTCAGCTGATGCTGATAAGCCCGCTGAACTGGAAGATTCTCCACCTACGTATATTCCTTTTGGTGATAATCCTTCTACATATTGTAATAATTGTGATTTAGCAGTTCCTGGGTCTCCTATAAGTAATATATGTACATCTGAACGCATTGTCATTCCATCTGGTTTTTCTTTTCCTTTAGTTCCTCCGAAAAGCTGTAGTGCTATCGCTTCTTTTATGTCTTCGTATCCATAGATACTTGGTGCGATGGAGTTGACTATTTTTTCATATATCAATGGATCGTTTGAAAGTTCTTTTATTCTTTCTTCATCCTCTAAAGTAAGTTCTAGTTCTTCAAATTCAGCTTCTTTTTTCTCTATGTTATTTACATCTACGTATTTGTTGTATATGCTTCCTTTTTTTCTCGGTCTATTTAATTTCAGGACTCCTGTTACTTCTACATTGTCTCCTGGTTGTATTTTATTCGTGAGATCATCTTGTATCCATCCTGTTATAGGGCTTGGTTGTTCTCTTCCTCTTGTTCTTTCTAATTTCTCCTGTATCTCTAATTTCTGAGTATCTATAAATTCTGATTCATCTTCTAATAGTTTAAAGCTTTTTCTTCCACATTGACACTTGTCAGGTGTTTTTATCCTGTTATCTTTATAATCTTGATTTATTTTTTGAATTGCTTCACAATGTAAACATTGAAATACTCCTAGAGTTATTTTTGGTTTTACCTCTGTTATTTTTTTCACTACTCCTTCGAAGGATATTAATCTGCTTATGTGGTTTGAACTGAAATCTCTTATAAAATAGGAGTATTCTTCTGGAAGATTCACAAATCTTACATATGGTTCAAATTTGTGTTCCTCGGTTCCTATAAATGGGTCTTGAGCTATTAATGCTTGTTCAAACTGGTCTATTATGTCGTAAGGGTTTTTAATTAAAGCTTCCGCTATTTCAGGGTCATAAGCATC
The DNA here is from genome assembly GCA_048620055.1 of archaeon. Classification (GTDB taxonomy): domain Archaea; phylum B1Sed10-29; class B1Sed10-29; order B1Sed10-29; family B1Sed10-29; genus B1Sed10-29. The sequence continues at coordinate 7,368 of JBMCFZ010000013.1, forward strand.
TAAATCGAAATAATCTATCTTCAAAGATTTTTTTTCAGGGTATTGTGTTGCTAATTCTTCTAATTGACCGGAGTATTCTTCTTTTATGAACTCCTCTAGTGTTTCTTGGTATCTACCTGAGACAGTTGTGGGTTCTGTTTTCTTTATTTCTTTTGTTTTGGAGGTCGTTTCAGCTGGCATGTATATCATTTTTGTTTTTTAATATTTTTTTTAAAGAATAGTGTCTATTTTTTCCAAGTAATTTTATTGTTTTCAGAGTAATTAAAGTTTTCTGAATTAAATAGGGGTTAATAATAAATAGTTTCCTTGGTGTTTTATCCAGCTTTTAATCCCTTAAAACGGCTCTTGTGTTTTTAAGTTGGCTTTGAATCTATATTTTTGTTTTTAAGAACATTAAAAAGATTATAGCCGCGATTGCTATTGCTATAAATGTTTTTGCTCCTGGCATGATTGTTGTATCTACTTTTATTTCTGTGTATTCTCTGAATTTATGTGTTTCATCCTCTTGATCTTGAAATTTTATTTCTATTTCCAGTTCAGTTTCTCTTGATGCTTCTTCTGTAGCGTAGAATTTACACTTGGTTTCAGAGGAGTCTCCAGACCTCATTTCTGTATAGGTTCTGCTACAATTTTTTTCCGTATGTATGAATGCTAGCTCATCGAAATTTGGTTTTATCTCTACATTCCTAAGTTCTTCTTCTCCCTCGTTACTTACCTTTATCGTTAATTCATTGTCTTCCTCTGGCTCTGCTCTTTCTTTTTCGAAGCTTGTTTCAATTTTGATAGGTACTTCCTTGACTGTTAGTTCTACTGGATTTAAC
>JBMCFZ010000014.1:0-8120 GCA_048620055.1 archaeon
GCTAGTCCTAAGTCTTCTGGTTTTACTAGGATTGTCGCTTCTTCTTCGTTGATTATACAGTCTTTTACTGTTGCGCCCGTTATTTCTTCGAATATGTTTATGGTTTTGATTTCTTTTGACCCGTATTTAATCATTGTGTTCCCTTTTTTCTGTTTTCTTGGTTTACTTTTGTTTTTCTTTGTTTTTATTCTATTTCTTTTTCGTTAATAGTTCCTGTGTCTTCTACTGTCATTGCTGTAGTTAGATGTGGTCTTCTACATGTTTCTCCTAGTTCTAGACTTGTTCCAGGGTATATTTTTAACGGAATGTTTTTTTCCTGTGTTTTTTCTTTGATTTCTTCCTTTATTTTTCTTGGTGTGTTTTCTGCTATTATAACTATTTCTGCTTTTCCTTCTTCTATGCTTTTCTTTGTTTCTTTTGTTCCGTATGTTATTTTTCCGGTTCTTATTATTTCTTTTATTGCTCTTTCTATTTTCATTTTAATCTTTTCTTTTTATTTTTTTTGTTTTTCTAGATCTATTCTTAGGTCGACTGTTCCTGTTCCCATTGGTATTGGATTTCCAACTATTATGTTTTCTGCTACTCCTTTTAATTCGTCTTTTTCTCCTTTTTGAGCTGCTAGTAATAAGTGTTTTATTTGTTCTTCAAATGCTGCTCTTGCTAGTACTGATTCTTTTTCTCCTGATATTCCATGTCTTCCTATTGGTGTTGGTCTCCCACTTCTGGTTAATGCGTCCGCTATTAGAAGAATGTGTCTTTTGTTTATGTTGTATTCTTCAGTTATTTCAATTAATTCTTTGTAAAGTATTTTCCTTGTTGCTTCTATTCCGAGTGTTTTGTATATTTCAGGTATTGAATTTGAATTTGTTTTTTCTGAGTCTATTTCATCTACGTTTAGCACTTCTTCTAGATTTGATCCATCTGTGTGTATTTCGTATCTTGTTTCTCCGTTTTCTTCTTTTTCTACTAGTGTTGCTCTTTCTATTCCTTCTATTCCTATTATCCTTGTATTTTCCACTTTTTCCGTGTATCTTCTAAGTGATTTTAAGGTTGATGCTTTTGGTTTGAATATGATTTTGTCTTTTTCTATTTTTTCGGGTTTTCTTCTTATTTTTCCTTTTACTTTCTCCGCGATTTCTTCCATTTCTATTTCTAGTTTCTTTATTTTCTCTTGATTTGGCTTTATTATTATTCTTTCTTTCACTAGGTCTTCTTCTATCTCTGCTATGTCTTTGGTTGTTGTCTCTTCAATTTTCTTCGCGATTTCAACTACTTTTTCTTTATTTTTCTCTATCTCTTTTTTTGGTCTTATCCTACATACTTCTTTTTTCGGTGTTTTCCTGGTTTCTATTAGTTCTTCTAGTCGTGGTAGTCCTTGTACTACGCTTACTCCTTCTGATAATCCTGCTACGTGGAATGTTTTTAATGTCATCTGTGTTGCTCTTTCCCCTATTGATTGAGCTGCTATTGCTCCCGCTGCTTCTCCTGGTTCTACTTGTCTTTTTTTGTATTCTTCTAATACTTTTTTCATTACTTCTTTTATTTGTTTCTGAGTTAGGTCTTTTGTTCTTTTCTTTGTTTCTTTCAGTAATTTCTCTGGGAGTTTATCTTGATACTTTTCATATATTTTGTTTTTTCCTTTAGCCATTTTATCTACCTTTTATTCTTCTTTCAGTACCTTGCTTTTTATTTTATCTATATTTATTCCAAATTCTCCTCTTGTGTTCTGTGGATGTATTCTGTCCTCTCCGTAGTTGAATTGGATAATTTGATTTGATGCACTTCTAACAGTTCTATCTTGTTCTACTTTTAGATCTATTAGTGCGTTTGCTGCTCTTTTGTATAGATACCCTGAGTCCCTTGTGTTTAGACCTTTGTCTATTTCAGAGTCTCTTCCATCCATCGCGTTTTGGAATAATTGTATTGGGGTTAATCCTTCTAGGAATGAATTTGGTATGAATCCTCTGTCTTGTGGTGATAATGTCTCTTTCTTTTGATGTGGCAGTATTCTGCCTCTGTATCCTTTTTCAAGTCTTTTTCCTTCTACTGCAGATTGTCCTAGTGCTGAACTCATTTGCACTAAGTTCTTCCAATCTCCTCTTGCTCCACTTTTTGTCATTATTATTCCTGGGTTATTTGGATCGAAGTTTTTGTATACTAAGTCCTTTAATTCACTGTTTATTTTGCTCATTTTTTCTCTTACTTTCGCTTCTAGTGTTTCTTTCTTTGTTTTTCCTGGGTAGGCTTCTAATGTTCCTTCTTTGTACGCTTTGATGTCTTTCTTTGCTTCGTCTTCTTTTTTCTTAATTATTTTTCCTCTTTCTTTGTTTGTTTTTTCATCTAATTCGTATTCCTTCATTGTGATTGTGTGTCCTTTCATTATTAGTGCTTCTACTGTTGTTCTTCCTATTTTATCTATGAAGTCCTGTGCTGCTTCTACTCCTTCTTCATCCGCTATTTCTCGTGTTAGTTTTCCTCCTGGTCCGAATGTGTTTTCGTCAAGCGTCCCTTGTTTTATTTGTCCGTTTTCTATTTTTACGTTTTCTTCGGATAGGTTGCTTTTTTCTTCTATGCTTATTGAGTTTGGTATTAATTCGCTTATGATTTCTTTTCCCGTGTATTCTTCTTTATCTTCATCTTTTGGAAGTTTATTTATTCCTGCTTTTTTGAGTAGTCTTAGGGTTTCTTTTTTTGTGAATACCGTTCCTTCATTTGTCATAACTGCTAGTCCTGTTATGTAATCTTGATGTCCCGCTAGGATTTCTCCGTCTTTTGGTGAAAGTAGGTTCTCACTTACTCTTAGTAAGTTGTCCGCTTCTACTTGTGCTTCGGTTGTTTGTGGTATGTGGACATTCATTTCATCTCCGTCGAAGTCCGCATTATATGGTATTGCGATTCCGTCATTTATTCTAATTGTTTTTCCAGGCATTATCTTTGCTCTGTGAGCCATCATTGATTGCCTATGTAAACTAGGTTGTCTGTTGAATATAACGGGATCTCCATCTTTTAGTTGTCTTTCTACAACGTATCCTGGCCCTACTTCTTCTACTAGGTCCTCTTTATTTAGTTCCGTGATCTTGATTTTTTCTCCTGTTGGTTTCTTCACGTAGTTTGCTTGTGGGTGTTCTTCATTTCGTATATATTCTTTTGCTTTTTCTGTGTTTTTTTCGGTAACTTTCATTGGTACTGTTAGTTCTTCAGCCATCTCTAGTGGTATTCCTACTTGTCCTATTGATATTGATGGGTCTGGGCTTATAACTGATCTTCCTGAGAAGTTAACTCTTTTTCCCGTTAGATTTCCTTTTATTCTTCCTTCTTTTCCTTTTATCCTTTCGAATAGTGTTTGTAGTGATTTTCCTGATCTATGTTTTGCTGCTGGTATTCCTGTTGTACTGTTATTCATGAATGTTGTTACGTGGTATTGTAATAAGTCCCATAAATCCTCTATGATTGGTTGTGGTGCTCCTGCTGAAAGGTTATCTGCTAGTCTTTGATTTATTCTTAATAAATCTATTAATTTATGTGTTAAATCATCTTCTGATCTGTCTCCTGATTCCAATGTTATTGATGGTCTTGTAGTCGCTGGTGGTACGGGTAGTACTGTTAGTATCATCCATTCTGGTTTGTTTTCTTTACTTATGTTTAGTGGTTCTAGGTGTTCTTCTGGTATTTTTTCCAGTCTTTCTCTTATTTCATTTGGTCTTAGTCTTTGACCGTCTTCTCTGTAGCTTGTTGGTTTTATATATTCTATTTCTTTTTGTTCTGCTCCACAGTGTGGGCATTTTTCCCTTTTCTTGGCTTTGTTTCTTATTTTTCTGAATTGGTATATTCCTTTTTCCGGTTCTTCCTCAATTTCCTTTATTTTTTCTTCTGTTAGTGTGATTTTTCCACATTCTCCGCATGTTGTTCTTAGCAAGTCATATATTTTTCTTCTGAACCCTACGTGTATTACTGGTCTTACGAGTTCTATATGTCCAAAGTGTCCTGGGCAGGTGTCTTTTCTTCCTCCACAGGTTTTACATCTTAGCCCTGGATTTACTACTCCCATTTTTAGGTCCATTAGTCCTCCATCTATCGGATATCCTGCATCATCGTAGATGTCTGGTACAACGATTCTTACTGCGGACATTTCTCTTATTGTCTCGGGATCCATTAATTGAAACTCTATTTTACCTATTTCCTTCTCTATCATTTTTATCATCTTCTTCTGATTTTTTTAAATCTTCTTTTTCTATTATTTTTTTTATTGTAATGGGATCTAACATTTTTACTTGTCTCTTTTTGGTTACGCTTTATCTCTTAATCCTAGTTTTGGTTTTATCCCTATTGATTTTAATTCATTTAACAATAGTTTGAAAGTGTAACTTACTTTTACTTTTTCCACTTCTTTTGATCCACATGCTTCGCAGTATGTTTCTCCTTTTATTCGGTTTTCTACTGCTATGGATCCACATTGTTCGCATACGTATTGTACTGTTTCGTCGGATTCATCCATGAATCTTTCTTGTAACAGCATGCTTGCTCCGTGAGATATTAAACAGTCTCTTTCCATTACTCCTATTCTTAGTCCTCCTTTTCTTGATCTTCCTTCTGTTGGTTGTCTTGTAAGTATTTGAACTGGTCCTGTTGATCTTGCTCTTATTTTCTTTGATACTAAATGTTCTAGTCTTTCGTAGTATACTATTCCTACGAATATTTTTGCTTCTATTCTTCTTCCTGTTTTTCCGTCATACATTACTTCTTTTCCGGTTGGTCTAAATCCGTGTTTCTCCAATGTTTCTTCAAGTGTTTCTTTTGATTCTGATTCGAATGGTGTTCCATCCGTTTTTTTACCTTCTATTGATGCTTTTTTACTTCCTAATGCTTCTAATAAATGTGCTACAGTCATTCTTGATGGTACTGCGTGTGAGTTGAATATTATGTCTGGTTGTATTCCGTTTTCACTCCATGGTAGGTCTTCTTCATCTTCTATTAGTCCTGCTACTCCTTTTTGTCCTGATCTTGCTGCGAATTTGTCTCCTACTAATGGAGGCATTGTTTTTCTAGTTCTTACTTTCACTAATCTACTTCCATTTTCGTCTTCTGTTGCCATTACCCAGTCTACTTTTCCCGCTGCATTTGGTCGAGTTGTTTTTGAGTCTTCTTTTCTTTTCTCTTCCATCGGCGTTAATTCACTTGTTTCCTCTAGGAATCGTGGTGGGCTTGTTTTTCCTATTAATACTCCTCCTGCTTCTACTTCTGTTTCAGGATTTGCTATTCCATCTTCTCCTAGGTGCGTGTATGCTTCTTCTCCTCTATAACCTTGTACTTCTTCCGTTGGTATCTCGAACCTGTCTCTTTGTCCTGCTGCGTATCTTCTTTCTTTTGAACTGTAAGTTCTTAGGTATGATCCTCTTGATAATGCTCTTTCTACACTTCCTTTGTTTAGTATGATTGCGTCATCAATGTTGTATGCTCTATACGGCATTATCGCTATTACGAAGTTTTGTCCTATTGGTCTTTTTGTTAGTCCTGCTTTCTCATCGTATTTTGTACCTGTTAATGGTTTTTGAGGGTAAAATAAGTAATATCCTTGTGTGTCCGTTCTTATATTTGTAGTTGGTGAGTAGAGCCCCATTGCTTGTCTCATCATGGAGTCTCCTTTTGCTGTTCTAACTGAGAAAGAATGTTCTGGATATGGGTTTGCTGCTGATGGGATTCCTAGTGATAAAGTTGGATGTATCTCTAAATGTGTATGTTCTTCAGTTAATTCATCTTCTTTCATTGCTACGTATGCGTCTTCCTCTTCTTCTGCGTCTAGATATTCTACTACTCCGTTTTCTAGTAAGTCTTCAAATGACATTTCTTTTTTCTTAACTTTTTCTATGTGTTCTTCAGTTAGTTTTGGTTCTCCATCTTCTACTACTATTAAAGGTCTTATGGCTCTTCCTTTATCTGTATTAATATATATTGAATTATCGTAATTTGCAACTGTGAGTGTTTTTGGAAGTTCTCCTCTCCTTCTTTTTTCCCTTATCTCTCCTGTCACTTCTTCTGGATTTTCGTGGAATCCGATTAATGATCCATCTAGATATATGCTTGTTTTATTCATTTTTACACCTTTATTCTTTTGAATGGTTTTTTATCTTCTCGATGTCCATTGATTCTATTATTTCTTTTACTTTCTCTTGATCTATTTTTTCAGATGATACCTTGCATCCTGTTGCTAAATGCTTAATTAGTCCTACGTTTCCTCCTTCTGGAGATTCCAGTGGACATAGTCTTCCGAAGTGTGTTCCGTGTAGTTGTCTTGGGTCGATCATTTTTCCCTTTCCTCCTATCGGTGCTTTCACTCTTCTTAAGTGGCTTAGTTTAGCCATATTATTCTCTGCGTCTAGCATTTGTGATACTCCTGTTCTTCCTTTTGCCCATTCTCCTCCTCGGAATGCAAATCCTAGTCTTTGTGATAGTGATTCTGATCTTACCAATGTCTTTATTTTTAGTCTTCTTCCTCTTGCGCTTGTCCTGTCAACTTGGTATTTGATATCTCTTTTGAATTTGTCTATTGCTGTTCTGAATTGTTCTTTTATTAGTTCCCCTGATATCTTTATTCTTTTATTTGCGTAATGGTCTCTGTCATCTGGTTCTCTTACTCCTTTAGCTGTTTTTATTCCTCTTTCAGCCATTCTTACTAGGTAATGTGCTTTGTTCATCCATAGTGATGGGTCGTTTCCCATGTGTCTTAATAAGTAGTTGTTCAATTGGTATCTTACTGTTGATTCTCTGTATTCTGGTTTTTGTCTTTTAGCTACTCTTTTTCCAAGAGCTTCTATTGGGTCTTCTTCCAGTGAATCTTCTATTTTACCTAAGTTTAGTATTAAGTCATTTTGTATGTATGGTTCGTCTGAAAATGCGTTTAGTATATCGTTTTTTGTTTCAAGCCCCAGTGCTCTTAGTACATGCATTAGATTTAGGTTTCTTGGGCTTCTTGGGTAACTTATTTTTAGTTCTCCTCTGTGTTTCCTGGTTATGCTTATATTGCTTCTGTATCTTCCTTTTTGTGATCTTACGGTTGTCTTTGTTTTTATTTTTCCATTTCTAATTTTCTTCGTGGACATTACTCTGTTTAATGCGAGTTCCTCAACTCCTACCAGTACTCTTTCTGATCCGTTGATAATGAAGTATCCTCCTGGATCATCTGGGTCTTCGTTTGCTTTTACTAGTTCTTCATCATTCAGTTCTGAAAGGTAGCATAAATTACTCTTTACCATTGTTGGCATTTTACCCGCAAAGACTTTGTCTCTGTCGGTTTCTTCTCCTTCCTCTATGAGTGACATGTCCATGTATAATGCTGATGCATAAGTTCTATCTCTTAATCTTGCTTCGTGTGGGAGTATTTTTGCTCTTGCTCCATCTGCTTCAGTTGCCTTTGGTTTTCTTGCTTCTATTCCATGTAATTTTACTACTACATCTTGTTTATCTGTTTCCACATCTTGTTGTTCTTCTATTATCTCATGGATTTCTTTTTCCATGAATTCGTTGTAGGAATCTATATGTTGTTGTGTCAAAGGATTTTCATCCAAATATGCTTTAGCTATTTCCCATTTGTACAAGATTCTGCACCTCTTATTCTTTCATATTAATACATTAAATTTAATATTGATTTAGACAGGTATTACTACTCTGTAGTATTTTGTTTCTCCAGCTGTTGGACTGTCTCTAGTTATCTCTATTACATCTCCTTCTTCCGCTTCTATTGCTTTTATAACAGGATCATTACTTTTTACTTTTGGTAGTTCCTTTTTTGTGATTCCGTATTTCTTTAGAACTTTCTCTGCTTCTTTTTCAGGTAAAATTTCGTGTTTTGGAACTAGTTCGTGATTCAGAAGCTTTTCTTTATCCATTTTATTTCCTCTTCTTTTTTATGGTTCTTTGTTTTCCCTGAGGGATGAGAAATTCAGTTATTTTATTTAGTTATTGAGTAAGTTTGACTTATATATTGTTCTTTCTCTTTCGGTTTAGTTGTAGTTAGCAGTATATTAATTGGTGCGTTATTTATTTTTCTCTTTGGTGTTTTTAAGGGTTTCTGTTTTTTTTTGGTTTTTCTTCTATAAAACAACTCACTCGGGAATAAGCAATCA